>NZ_MEES01000030.1:0-27928 GCF_001724535.1 Paracoccus sp. SCN 68-21
CGGGCCCCTGCGGCAGCGGCCCCTGCGACCCCGGCACCGGTTGCCGCGCGTCCGCCTTCGGCGCCGGCCGCCCCGGCCCCCCGCCCCACCCAGCCCGAGGCCACCGCCGCGCAAAGCGCACCGGCCCAGGCCGCCCCGGCCCAAACCACGCCAGCTCAGACCCCTGGTGCGCGCCCGCCGTCGCGGCCTGACCGGCTGTCGCTGCTGGAGGAGGGCAGCCGGGTCGAGGACGCGCTGCCCCGCGTCCTGACCGCGGCTGAGCGTGCGCTGATCCAGGCGCAGCTGCGCGACCTGCGCACCGCGCAGGCCGGCGCGGCGCCTCTGTCCGAGGCCGAACGCGGTCTGGTCTTTCAGCTGGCCGATGCCCGCCCGACCCGCAAGCCCGTCTCGGTCCGCGCACCGTCTCAGCAGGCCGTCCAGGACGCGGTCGCAGAGGCCGTCAGCGCGCCCCGCCCCTCGGCGCGCGCCAGCACCGCCGCCGCCGTGATCGCGCCCCGCACCGATGCGCCAGCAGCCAGCGCCCCGGCGGCCAGCGGCACCACCATCTCGCGGTCAGCCCGGCCCGCCAGCCGCCCGGGCAACCGCACCGTCGCCGCCGCGCCGTCCGGTGCGGATGTGGAGCAGGCCATCGCCTCGGCCATCGGCAGCAGCACCGCGACGCCGGGTGCGGTCGCGCTGACGGCGCTGACCTCGTCCCCGATCCCGCCGCGTCGGGCCGGGGGAGCGGCCGCCGTCGCAGCCGCCGCGGGCGCCGTTGCCGCCCCGACAAACGCGATGGTCGCCGCGGCCCCCGCCGCAGCGGCCCTTGCGCCGTCCTTACCCGATCTGCGCGCCGCAGCCGAGGCGCAATCCGCCGAGGCCGCCATGGCCGAACAGCGCCGCATGGACGCCGAGCTGCAGGCCCAGGCCGAGGCCCGCGCCCGCAACCAGGCTGCAGCTGACGCCCGCGCCGATGCCCAGGCCCGCGCCCAGGCCGAGGCCCGCGCCCGCGCCCAGGCCGAGGCCGAGGCCCGCGCCGCCGCCTCGCGCAACCAGCAGTACCGCCCCCCCGAGGTCGACAGCGAACCCGATGTCGTCGCCGCCGTCCCCCAGAACGCGATCGGCAATGCCGGTGCCAGTGCCACGGTCAAGGACGGCATCCAGCTGAACAGCACCCAGATCATCGGCACGGTCGGCGCCGGTCAGGCCAGCCGCGCGCTGGTCCGCCTGTCGAACGGGCGCGTGCTGACGCTGCGGATCGGGGACCGGATCAATGGCGGCACCATCACCGCCATCGGCGACAGCCGCATCACCTATCAGAAACAGGGCCGCGCCCACGCCTTGGGCGTGCTGAACGGCCAGTGACCCATGCGATCACCCGTCCAGGCGGGTGATCGTGAAACCTTCGTCCTGCAACAGGGACAGCACGCCCGCCTCTCCGGGCAGGTGCAGGGCGCCAAAGGCCGCGACCACGCCCCGGTCGCCCGCCTGCTCTGCCGCCTGCAGCAGGGGCGCGATCCAAGCGCGGTTACGATCGTCCATCAGCCGGGTCTGGGCGAAATCCATCTGCCGGTCGACCGCCTCGCGCGACAGGCCGGAATTGGCATAGGCGTCAAAGCGCCCGAACTCCCAGATCTTCCAGACATCGCCGTCGAAATAGGCATCGGTCAGGGTGACCGCGTAATCGTCGGCATAGCTGGCGGCAGGCAGGCCCGCGCGGATCATGTCCAGCTCCTGCTCCGGAGTCAGCCCGGCGAAAAGGCCAAAGATCGTGTCCCAGGCCTCCAGTGATTGGACCGGGACATCCGCCGCCTTCGCCTCGGCAACCAGCAGGTGATCCAAGCCCCCCGCATCGCCGGTCTCGGCCATGGTCCGCACCATGCAGGGTGAAATGCCCAGCATCAGCGCCACATACCAGGGCCGCAGGCGGGCGGTGACCACGCCGGGCGTGCCGCGTTCGGTCATCGCCTGCGACAGCGCCGCCCATTCATCGGGCGACAGCCGTTCCGGCAGGGTCGGGCCGTCGGGATCGACCATCAGCGTCGGATCGCTGGCCAGCGCCTCGGCCAAGCGCGCCTCCTCCTCGGGGCCCGCCTCGACATAGAGGGCGTGGGCATCGGCGATGACCGGGCGCAGGCGGTCCACCATGGGCTGATGGCGCGAATCGCCGAAATGGTAGGTGCCGACCAGGGTGATCCGCTGGTCGTCGCGGACAGCCTCGAACAGCAGGCCCTGGCGGAAGGGCACGTCGCGGCTGGCCTCTTCGATGGCGGCGGCGCGTTCGGAGGGCATCGTCTGGAACAGGTTCTGGCCGGTGCAGGCGGCCAGCGCGGCATGACCGGACAGGGTGAACAAAGCGGCAGCGATCATCAGGCGCATCGAGATCCTTTCAGCGGCAGGTTGGGCCGCAGGCTGTCACATCCGGGCGGCGGGAACCACCCGTCAGACCGCCCGACCCCGTTGACAAGGCCGCGCGCGGGGCGTAGATGAGCGTCATTGGCACTCGCACCCGGTGAGTGCCAACAGAGAAACACTGCAACCTGAATCAAGGAGTGTTCGACAATGGCATTCACCCCGCTGCATGACCGCGTGCTGGTCCGTCGCGTCCAGTCGGAAGAAAAGACCAAGGGCGGTCTGATCATTCCGGACAACGCCAAGGAAAAGCCCGCCGAGGGCGAGATCATCTCGACCGGCGAAGGCGCGCGCAAGGATTCGGGCGAGCTGATCGCACCGAGCGTCAAGGCAGGCGACAAGGTCCTGTTCGGCAAATGGTCGGGCACCGAAGTCACGATCGATGGCGAAGAGCTGCTGATCATGAAGGAAAGCGACATCCTGGGCGTGATCCACTGAGCCACGGCCAGTGATCCCCGGATCGTCCCATCCTTCCAACCAGACTACAGGAGAATTTTCTCATGGCTGCTAAAGAAGTCAAGTTCGGCACCGATGCGCGCGACCGCATGCTGCGCGGCGTCAACATCCTGGCCGATGCCGTCAAGGTCACGCTTGGTCCCAAGGGCCGCAATGTGGTCATCGACAAGTCGTTCGGCGCGCCCCGCATCACCAAGGACGGCGTGTCGGTCGCCAAAGAGATCGAGCTGTCCGACAAGTTTGAGAACATGGGCGCCCAGATGGTCCGCGAAGTCGCTTCGCGCACCAATGATGAGGCCGGCGACGGCACCACCACCGCCACCGTTCTGGCCCAAGCCATCGTCAAAGAGGGCATGAAGGCCGTTGCGGCCGGCATGAACCCGATGGACCTCAAGCGCGGCATCGATCTGGCCACGCTGAAAGTCGTCGAGGCCATCAAGGCCGCGTCGCGTCCCGTCACCGACAGCGACGAAGTCGCACAGGTCGGCACGATCTCGGCCAATGGCGAAGCCAATATCGGCCGCTTCATCGCCGACGCGATGCAGAAGGTCGGCAACGAGGGTGTCATCACCGTCGAAGAGAACAAGGGGATGGAGACCGAGGTCGAAGTCGTCGAAGGCATGCAGTTCGACCGCGGCTACCTGTCACCCTACTTCGTCACCAATCCCGACAAGATGATCGCGGATATGGAAGACGCCTATATCCTGCTGCACGAGAAGAAGCTGTCGTCGCTGCAGCCGATGGTGCCGCTGCTGGAAGCCGTCATCCAGTCGGGCAAGCCCCTGGTCATCGTGGCTGAGGACGTCGAAGGCGAGGCCCTGGCCACGCTGGTCGTCAACAAGCTGCGCGGCGGCCTGAAGATCGCGGCCGTCAAGGCACCGGGCTTCGGTGATCGTCGCAAGGCGATGCTGCAGGATCTGGCGATCCTGACCGGCGGTCAGGTCATCAGCGAAGATCTGGGCATGAAGCTGGAGAATGTCGGCATCGACATGCTGGGCCGTGCGAAAAAGATCACGATCAACAAGGACAACACCACCATCGTCGACGGCGCCGGTGAGAAGTCCGAGATCGAGGCCCGCGTCGCCCAGATCCGTCAGCAGATCGAGGAAACAACCTCGGACTATGACAAGGAGAAGCTGCAGGAGCGTGTGGCCAAGCTGGCCGGCGGTGTTGCCGTGATCCGCGTCGGCGGCATGTCCGAAATCGAAGTCAAAGAGCGCAAGGACCGCGTCGATGACGCGCTGAACGCGACCCGTGCAGCTGTCCAGGAAGGCGTTGTCGTCGGCGGCGGCGTGGCTCTGGTTCAGGGCGGCAAGGTGCTGGAAGGTCTGACGGGCGCGAACAGCGACCAGGACGCCGGTATCGCCATCGTCCGCCGCGCGCTGGAGGCTCCGATGCGCCAGATCGCCGAAAACGCAGGCGTCGACGGCGCCGTCGTGGCTGGCAAGGTGCGGGAATCGAACGACAAGGCGTTCGGCTTCAACGCCCAGACCGAAGAATATGGCGACATGTTCAAGTTCGGCGTGATCGACCCCGCAAAGGTCGTCCGCACCGCGCTGGAGGATGCCTCGTCGGTGGCCGGTCTGCTGATCACGACCGAAGCCATGATCGCCGAAAAGCCCGAGCCCAAGGGCCAGGGTGGCGGCGGCGGCATGCCCGACATGGGCGGCATGGGCGGGATGATGTAATCATCCCCCTGCCCCACGGCAGAGACGGAAAAGGGCGCCCGATCGGGCGCCCTTTTTCATGTCCGGGTCAGTCGCAGGATCAGCGGGGGGCGGGATCAGCGGGTGACCCCTTCGACCCCCATCGACTTGCACAGCGACAGGAACCGGGCCTGCGCGACCTCTCCCATCAGGTGGCGGCCGGTGGCAGCCAGGCGCAGCTCCACCCGGCCTTCGGTCATGCGCAGGCTGGCGGCCTCGGACGGATCGTCCGTCGCAAACATCGCGCCAAAGCGCATGGCCTTCCCGAGCACCTCCGCGTCGCGGATCTGGTCGTCGTCCAGCAGCGCGAACAGCGGCGCCATCTGCGACTGCGCGCGGTTGTTCTTGTAGCGGTGCAGCAGCGCAAGGCCCAGAAACACCCGTTCGGGGTGGCTCAGCGCCGCCATATTGGCGCGGGTGACATTGTCGAAACACGCCTCGGCCCGGTAATCGGGATGCGCCCGCCAGGCGGTGTCGTGCAGCAGGCAGGCCGCCAGCATCAGGCGGTCGCGTTCCGGGGTCAGGCCGGGGAACAGCGGCAGCAGGAACTGATACAGCTTCTTGCCGAACCCCGGCATGCGGGCCATCTGCTTTTCGGTAAAGCGCGCCGCCTCGATCAGCGGATCGCGCTTGCGCAGCGTGTCGGACATATGCTCATAGAGCAGCCCCTCGCGGATGCCATAGCTGGAGATGGCCAGCTCGCGCGGACCGAACACCTCGATCAACTGCGACAGCACCTGTGAGGCCAGCGGCACCAGCTCGATCCGCGAGGCCGAGATGCCCACCTTGGCGCGCAGCGCGCCCAGCTCGTGCCGTCCGATCCAGGCGACGGTGTCGGCCACCGCCTGCGGCGTCATGCGGTATTCGTGCAGCACGGTCATGGGATAGCCCACGCGATCCATGTCCAGCCGCGCGATGGCCCGCCACGATCCGCCGACCAGATAGATGCGGTCGTGATCGGTGCCCATCTGGGCTGCCAGCCCCGCCAGGATGCCCGCGATGTGGTCGCGGAGCAGCTCTGGCGCGACCTGCTGCAGGCGGAACGGCCCCAGCTGCGAGGTCACGCGCCGACCGACCTTGCCATCCGCGACCTCTGCCAACTCCAGAGAGTTGCCACCGATGTCGCAGACCAGCCCCCGCGCATCGGGCCAGCCCAGCAGGACGCCCTGCGCGGACAGGCGGGCCTCTTCCTCGCCGTCGATGACGTGGAGCGTCAGGCCGGTCTCCTTTTCGACGCGGCGCTGAAAGGCGGGGCCATCCTCGGCCTCGCGCACGGCGGCGGTGGCCACGCAGGTCAGCGGCTCGATATCCATGCTGCGCGCAAGGGCGGCAAAGCGCGCCAGCGCCGAAAAGCCCCGCTTGACCCCGTCGGGGTTCAGCCGACCGGTGCGGGCCATGTCCTGACCCAGGCCCGCCATGACCTTCTCATTGTAGAAATACGCGGGCGACCGGGCCGCTCCGTCGAACACGACCAACCGGATCGAGTTCGAGCCGACATCTACGACACCCAGCCGCTTCAGCGCCCGCTTGGGCAGTTTCCGGAATTTCCGGCCGAACGGGTCGACCTTCTGGCCACTGGTGGTTCGCACGCCATTCATCCTTGCGCCCCTTGGCTTGTCGCTGGTCCTGTCTTGGCCCGGCAGGTCCGGACCGTCAATCCGCCGAATGGGTCAGGGCCGGAACGTCACGCGCCCCCGCCGTACCCCGCCCCGACAGGGACGGGTTTTCCATGAAGAAGCGGTGACAGTTGAACAGATCGTCGCGCCCTTCGGGAAGGTAACGCAGGAAACGGCCATCCGGCTGCAACAGCCAGCTTTGCGCCTCGTCCGCCATGTTGGCGGCCATGACCTGGTTGACGATCTGCGCCTTGACGGTGTCATTGACGCATTCGACCAGGGTCTCGACCCGGCGGTTCAGGTTGCGGTCCATCCAGTCGGCCGAGCTGATGAACACCCGCGCCTTGGGCGACGGCAGCCCGTGGCCCGACCCGAAACAGACGATGCGGCTGTGTTCCAGATAGCGGCCGACAATAGACTTGACGCGAATATTCTCGGATAAACCCCTGATTCCAGGGCGAATTCCGCAGATACCGCGCACGATCAGGCTGATCCTGACACCCGCGGCGCTGGCGGCATACAGTGCCTCGATCACGTCCTTTTCGATCAGCGAATTCATCTTGGCCCAGATGGCGGCGGGGCGCCCTTGGCGGGCATATTCGGCCTCGCGGCCGATCAGGTCGATCAGCCGCGCCTTGAGGTCGATCGGAGAGATCGACAGATTCTCCAGCCCCGCGGGCTGCACATAGCCCGACAGATAGTTAAACACCTTGGTCGCGTCCCGCCCCAGCGCGGGGTTGCAGGTGAACAGCGACAGGTCGGTATAGATGCGCGCCGTGATCGGGTGATAGTTGCCGGTGCCGTAATGGGTATAGGTCACCAGCCCCTCGCCCTCGCGGCGCACGATGGTGCTGATCTTGGCATGCGTCTTGTAGTTCACGAAGCCATAGACGACATGCGCGCCCGACCGCTCCAACCGCCGCGACTGGCGGATGTTGGCGGCCTCGTCAAAGCGGGCCTTCAGCTCGACCAGCGCGGTGACCGACTTGCCCGCCTCGGCCGCCTCGCACAGGGCGTCGACGATGGGGCTGTCGCGGCTGGTGCGGTAGAGGGTCTGCTTGATCGCCAGCACATCGGGGTCGCGCGCGGCCTGCGCCAGATAGCGGACCACCATGTCGAAGGTCTCGTACGGGTGGTGCAGCAGCATGTCCTTCTGGCGGATCGCCGCGAACATGTCGCCGTCATGGTCCTGGATGCGCTCGGGGACGCGGGGGGTGAAGGCGGGCCACATCAGGTCGCGGCGGCTGTCCAGCACCAGCTCGCGCAGGTCGGCCATGCCCAGCAGGCCCTCGACCTCGATGACCTCGTCAGGGCTGACCTCCAGCTCCTCCATGATCAGGCGGCGCAGGCGGTCGGGGGCACCGGCGGTGATCTTCAACCGGATGACGCTGCCGCGGCGACGGCGTTTCAGCGCGGTCTCGAACTCGCGGACCAGATCCTCGGCTTCCTCCTCGACCTCCAGATCGCTGTCGCGCAGCACGCGAAAGCTGCAATGGCCGACGTCACGATAGCCCGGGAACAGGCTGGACAGATGCATCAGCAGCAGATCCTCCAGCCGCAGGAACCGCTGCCCCCCCGGCAGGGGCACGAAGCGCGGCAGCTGCGCCGGGATGGGCAGCAGGGCCTGCATCTGGCGGCCGTCCGTCTCGCGCGCCAGCTCCAGCGCCAGCGAAAAGCCGGTATTGGGGATGAAGGGGAACGGGTGCGCCGGGTCGATGGCCAGCGGCGACAGGACCGGAAAGACCAGATTCTGGAAATGGTCGTTCAGGAACTCTTCCTCGGCGCGGGTCAGGCGCTGGCGGGACAGGATGCAGATGCCCGCCTGCTCCATCTCCTTGCGCAACCCGTTCCAGACGCCCTGCTGTGCGCCCATCAGGCGGCGGGCATCGGCGTTGATCAGGGCCAGCTGCTCGGCGGGGGTCAGCCCGTCGTCGGACGGCGTGGTGCTGCCCTCGCGCAGCAGTTCGCGCAGGCCCGCGACGCGCACGGTGTAGAATTCGTCCAGGTTGGTCGCGCTGATCGACACAAAGCGCAGCCGCTCCAGCAGGGGCACGCGGGGGTTGCGCGCCTCGTCCAGCACGCGCCAGTTGAAGGACAGCCAGGACAGCTCGCGGTTGAAAAAGCGCGCGGCGCCTTCGGGGGTGCCTCCGGGCAGATCCTTGGGTTCGGGAAAGGGCGTGCGGAGGAAATCGGCTTGGGTCATGGTCATCCGGCGGCTGGCGTGGTGCCGATCATGCGTCAGCCTCGGACAGCTTGTCCAGCAGCTCGGCGGCGATGCGACGGGTGACCGGACCCTTCTGGGCCATGGCGGCGGCGTCCATCGCGGCGACCAGGCGGCGCGCCAGGCCCAGGTCGCGGTCCATATGCAGAGCCAGCCAGTCGATCAGCCCTGCCGGCACCACCAGCTGGCGGTCCGCGAACAGCTTGACCAGCACCGCGGCCAGCAGTGCCTCGTCCGGGGGGCCCAGGCGGACCTGGGGCATCGCGTCCATGCGCGAGCGCAGATCGGGCAGCACCAGCCCCCAGTCGCGCGGCGGCGTGCGCGCGGTCAGCAGCAGCAGGCAGTCGCGCGGCGCGCACAGGTTCCACAGGTGGAACAGCGCCTGTTCGGCACCTGCGGCAAAGCCAGCATGGTCGGCATCCTCGACCACCACCGCGCCGCCCTCGGAGGCCAGCAGATCGGCCGCATCGGGCCGCAGCGCCGAGGCGCTGATGCGCCGCGCGCCGTTCTCGGCCGCCCAGAAGGCCGCCAGATGCGTCTTGCCCGACCCCTCGGGGCCGATCAGCAGCATGCGGCCTGCGGGCCAGTCCTGCGGCCGGTCCAGCGCCTTGAGGGCTGCGTGATTGGCGGGCGCGGGCAGGAAATCGGCCCGCGCATGGGCGGGCGGCGTGGTCAGGTCCAGCGTCAGCTGGCGCGAGGCGGGAAACAGGCTCAACCCGTCAGCCCTTGGCGTCGCGGCGGGCCAGATCATCCTGCATCGCCTCCACCTGCTGGCGGCTGAGCGCGCGGTCGGCGGCCATGCGCGCATGGCGCAGCCGTTCCGCCACGGTGCCTGCCGGGACCATCTCGACCAGGATGGGCTGGGCGGGCTCATCGGGCAGGCCCTGCCCGGTGAACAGCGAGCTTTCGCGATAGCGCGCGATCAGGAACCGCGCCAGCACGCCAAGGGCCGCGGCCATCGGTACCGCCATGACCAGCCCGACGAACCCGAACAGCGCGCCGAACACCGACAGCGCCAGCAGCAGCCAGACGGGATGCAGGCCGACATGGCCGCCCACGATCTTGGGTTGCAGATAGTTGCCCTCGACGATCTGGCCGATGGCAAAGATCGCGACGACCGCGCCGATCCACAGCGGATCGCCCCAAAAGCTGAACAGCGCGACCCCGATGGCCGTCGCCCCCCCGATCAGCACGCCCACATAGGGGATGAAGGACAGCACCGCCGCCATGATCCCGATGAAAAAGCCGAAGGGCAGCCCCACGAACATCAGCCCCAGCGCGTACCACGTCCCCAGGATGGCGATGACCACGGCCTGCCCGCGCAGAAATCCCGACAGGGCGTCGTCGATCTCTCGGGCCAGCTGGCGGATGGTGGCGGCATGTTCGCGCGGCAGCAGCCCGTCCACCGCCGCGACCAGGTGATCCCAGTCCAGCAGCAAATAGAAGGCCACCACCGGCACGATGACCAGCAGCGCGACCGTCCCCAGCACCCCCGTCACCGAACCCAGCACCGTCGAGGCCAGCCGCCCGGCCTGTTCGCCCATCGTCGCCTGCAGGTCGGCCAAGGTCTGCTGCAGCCCCGCGCCCTGCGGGATCAGGTCGGGAAAGCGGGCGTCCAGAAAGGCGCGCCCCTGCTCGATCATTGCGGGCGTGGTCTCGATCAGGGCGGTCGCCTGGCGCAGCAGGACCGGCACGATCAGCAGCACCACCGTGACGAAGGCCAGCACCACCGCCACCGTGATCACCACGACCGCCATGGTGCGCGACAGGCCCGCACGTTCCAGCCGGTCGGCGACCGGGTCCAGCAGATAGGCGATGCCCGCCCCCAGGATGAACGGCAGCACCGCCTGGCCCAACAGCCACAATGTCAGCAGCAGCGTCAGGGCGGCGATGCCCCACCACATGATCTGCTTGCGTACGGGGATGCGCATGGCTTGACCCTTGTCCAGAAACCTGCGGCGAATGTGCCGCCCCGCGTCTGTGGTTGCAAGCGCGATGCTTGGCAAGGCGGGACCGATCCGGTAACGCTGCCCCGAACCGCTTTGAAGGACTTCGGCCATGCGTCTGTCGCGTTATTTCCTGCTCGTGCTCAAGGAAGACCCCAAGGAGGCGCAGATCGTCAGTCACCGGCTGATGCTGCGCGCGGGCATGATCAAGCAGCAGACGGCGGGCATCTATTCCTGGCTGCCGATGGGCTTCAAGGTGCTGAAGCGCATCGAGCAGATCGTCCATGAGGAGCAGCAACGCGCGGGCCACATCCCGATGCTGATGCCCACCCTGCAGCCCGCCGACCTGTGGCGCGAAAGCGGCCGCTATGACGATTACGGCGAAGAGATGCTGCGCATCAAGGACCGCCACAAGCGCGACCTGCTGTACGGTCCCACCAACGAGGAGATGATCACCGACATCTTCCGCAGCCACGTGAACAGCTACAAGGACCTGCCCCTGACGCTGTATCACATCCAGTGGAAATTCCGCGACGAGATCCGCCCCCGCTTTGGCGTGATGCGGGGCCGCGAGTTCCTGATGAAGGACGGCTATAACTTCGATCTGACCAAGGAGGCCGCGCTGCACGCCTATAACCGCCATCTGGTCAGCTATCTGCGCAGCTATGAGCGGATGGGCCTGCAGGCCATCCCGATGCGCGCCGATGGCGGGCCGATCGGCGGGGATTACACCCATGAATTCCTGGTCCTGGCCGAGACCGGCGAATCCGAGGTGTTCTATGACAGCCAGATCACCGACCTGACCTTCGGCGACCGCGCCATCGATTATGACGATGTGGCGGAATGCCAGGCCGTGCTGGAGGAGTTCACCAGCCGCTATGCCCGCACCGACGAGACCCATGACGAGGCCGTCTATGCCGAGGTCCCCGAGGAGCGCCGCCGCACCGCGCGCGGCATCGAGGTCGGCCAGATCTTTTACTTCGGGACCAAGTATTCCGAACCGATGGGCGCCACGGTCGTGGGCCCGGACGGCGTGCGCGTGCCCGTCCACATGGGCAGCCACGGCATCGGTGTGTCGCGCCTGCTGGGCGCGATCATCGAGGCCAATCACGACGACAAGGGCATCATCTGGCCCGAGGGCGTGACCCCCTTCCATGTCGGCATCGTCAACCTGAAACAGGGCGACAACTCGACCGACGCCGCCTGCGAGGCGATCTATGCCGAGCTGCAGGCTCGCGGTCTGGACCCCCTCTATGACGACCGGGATGAGCGGGCGGGCGCGAAATTCGCCTCGATGGACCTGATCGGCCTGCCCTGGCGGATCACCGTCGGCCCGCGCGGCCTGGCCGCCAACAAGATCGAACTGACCAACCGCCGCACCGGCGCATCCGAGGAACTGTCGCCCCAGGAGGCCATCGCGCGCCTGGCGCAGATCTATCAGCCCGTGCTGGGCCTGTCCGTCCAGGACAAGTGACGCAGCCGCGGGCGGCCCCTCCCGGTTGCCCGCGCCGCTGACCTAGCGTCAGCCGTCAAGCTGTCCAAAAACCATGCAAATCCACGCGACAACGCGCTTTCTTTTTCAGAGGGCCGATTATAGCGTGACGCGCAGGACAATGTTCCAACTGGGAGACAACCAATGAAAAAGCTTCTTCTTGCGACCGCCGCCGGGGCGTTGCTGGCCGGTGCCGCGGGCGCCGAAGAAATCAAGCTGGGCGTCTCGCTCGGCTTTACCGGTCCGCTGGAATCGATGGCCCCCGCGATGCAGCAGGGCGCCGAGATGGCCATGAAGGAAGTCAGCGATTCCGGCCTGCTGCTGGACGGATCGACGGTCGTGTCGGTCACCGGCGACAGCACCTGCATCGACGCCGCCGCGGCCACCGCGACGGTCGAGCGTCTGATCGCCTCGGAAGGGGTCAAGGGCATCATCGGCGGCATGTGCTCGGGCGAGACGATCGCCTCGCTGGAGAACGTGGCCAAGGCGAACGGGATCGTCATGATCTCGCCCTCGGCGACGTCTCCGGCGCTGACCGACATCGAGGATGACGGCCTGTTCTTCCGCACCGCACCGTCGGATGCCCGCCAAGGCGAGGTCATGGCCGCCATCGTGCAGGATCGCGGCATCGGCAGCGTCGCCGTGACCTATACCAACAACGATTATGGCAAGGGCCTGGCCGACAGCTTTGCGGCGGCCTTCACCGCGGCGGGCGGCACGGTCACCACCAACAGCGCCCATGACGACGGCAAGGCCGACTATTCGGCCGAGGTCGCGGCCCTGGCCGCTGCCGGTGGCGATGCGCTGGTCGTGGTCGGCTATGTCGACCAGGGCGGTTCGGGCGTCGTGCGCGCGGCCCTGGACACCGGCGCGTTCGAGACCTTCGTGTTCCCCGACGGCATGGTCGGTCAGGCGCTGGAGGACAATTTCGGCTCCGAGATCGAGGGCAGCTTTGGCCAGAACCCCGCCGCCGAGGGCGAGGGCCGCGAGACCTATCTGAGCATGGCGACCGAGGCGGGTTTTGACGGTTCGGGCGCCTTCTCGGCCGAGGCCTATGACGCGGCGGCGCTGATGCTGCTGGCGATGGCCAAGGCGGGGTCCTCGGACCCGGCGGTCTACAAGGACCACATCATGGACGTGGCCAACGGCCCCGGCGAAGAGATCCTGCCCGGCCAGCTGGCGCAGGCGCTGGAGATCATCAACGGCGGCGGCGACGTGGACTATGTCGGCGGCACCGCGGTCGAGCTGGTGGGTCCGGGCGAATCCGCCGGCACCTTCCGCGAGATCCAGTTCACCAACGGCGTGCTGGAGGTGGTCGGCTATCGCTGACCCCCGACCCTGACACGATGGCCCGGCACCTTGGGGTGTCGGGCCGTTTATTAACGATAATAGCCGCTTGACGGCACATCTTCACCCAGAATGTGAAGACGGGGATGTAGAAGAATGATCAGGGTCGAGGACCTTCACAGACATTTCGGCGGCTTTCGCGCCGTCGATGGCGCCAGCCTGACCATCGAGACCGGATCGATCACCGGGTTGATCGGCCCCAACGGTGCGGGCAAGTCGACGCTGTTCAACGTGATCGCCGGCGTGCTGCCCCCCACGTCGGGGCGCGTCTTCATGGACGGAGAGGACATCACCGGCCTGCCGCCACACGCGCTGTTCCACAAGGGCCTGCTGCGCACCTTCCAGCTGGCGCATGAGTTCAGTTCGATGACGGTGCGCGAGAACCTGATGATGGTCCCCGGCGCACAATCCGGAGAGACCATTTGGAAGACCTGGTTCCAGCGCGGCCGGATCGAGCGCGAGGAGGCCGAACTGCGCCGCCGCGCCGACGAGGTCCTGGATTTCCTGACCATCCGCCACCTGAGCCACGAAAAGGCCGGCAACCTGTCGGGTGGCCAGAAAAAGCTGCTGGAACTGGGCCGCACGATGATGGTGGACGCCAAGATCGTGTTCCTGGACGAGGTCGGCGCGGGCGTGAACCGCACCCTGCTGATGACCATCGCCGACGCGATCATCCGCCTGAACAAGGAACGCGGCTATACCTTCTGCGTGATCGAGCATGACATGGATTTCATCGGCAAGCTGTGCGACCCGGTCATTGTCATGGCCGAGGGCAAGGTTCTGGCCAAGGGCAGCGCCCGCGACATCATGAAGAACGAGGCCGTGATCGAGGCCTATCTGGGCACCGGCCTGAAGAACAAGGACATGGTGGGCGCATGAGCGACGCAGGCTTTGGCAATCGCGGCAACCGCGACGCCTCGGTGGTCAACCTCAAGGGGATGGGCCAGATCGACGGCACGCGGCGGTCGGGGCCCGTGGGTCCGGGACAGGCGGGCGATCCGTTCCTGATCGGAGAGAACATGACCGGCGGATACGGCAAGGGCGCCGATATCCTGCATGACTGCACGATCGCCGTGGAACAGGGCCAGATCGCGGTGATCGTCGGCCCCAACGGCGCCGGCAAATCCACCGCGATGAAGGCGATCTTCGGCATGCTGAACCTGCGGCAAGGCAGCGTCCGGCTGAACGGTAAGGACATCACCGCGCTGAACCCGCAGGACCGGGTCCGCGCGGGCATGGGCTTTGTGCCGCAGGTCAACAACATCTTCCCGTCCATGACGGTCGAGGAAAACCTCGAGATGGGCGCCTATATCCGCCGCGACGACATCAAGGCGACGATGGCGCAGGTCTATGATCTGTTCCCCGCAGTCGCAGCCAAGCGCAAACAGGCGGCGGGTGAATTGTCGGGCGGCCAGCGCCAGCAGGTGGCCGTGGGCCGCGCGCTGATGACGCAGCCGCAGGTGCTGATGCTGGACGAACCCACCGCGGGCGTCAGCCCCATCGTCATGGACGAGCTGTTCGACCGCATCATCGCCATCGCGCGCGGCGGGCTGCCCGTCCTGATGGTCGAACAGAACGCACGCCAGGCGATGATGATCGCCGACAAGGCCTATGTGCTGGTGCAAGGCGCGAATGCCCATACCGGCACCGGGGACGAGCTGATGAAAAACGACGAGGTGCGCCGCACCTTCCTGGGGGGCTGAGCCTGTGGATTTCGCGAACGCCCTTGTGGTCTTTCTGAACTTTGTCTTTATCCCCGCCGCCGCCTATGGCGCACAGCTGGCCCTTGGGGCGCTTGGTGTGACGCTGATCTATGGCATCCTGCGGTTCTCGAACTTTGCTCATGGCGACACGATGGCCTTCGGCACGGGCATCGTGATCCTGCTAACTTGGGGGCTGCAGTCCCTAGGAGTCAGCGCGGGCCCGCTGCCCACGGCGCTGATCGCCCTGCCCTTCGGCATCGCGCTGACCGCGCTTCTGGTGCTGGGCACCGACCGGGCGGTGTATAGATTCTATCGCAAGCAGAAGGCCGCGCCGATCATCCTGGTCATGGCCTCGGTCGGCGTGATGTTCGTGATGAACGGGCTGACGCGCATCCTGATCGGGGTGGATGAATACCGCTTTGACGACGGCGCGCGCTTTATCATGGACGTGCGCACGTTTCGTGAGATGACCGGCCTGCCCGAGGGGCTTGCCCTGCGATCGACCCAGGCGCTGACCGTGGTGGTGGCGCTGATCGTGATGGTCGCGCTGTTCTGGTTCCTGAACCGCACGAAATCCGGCAAGGCCATGCGCGCCTATTCCGACAACGAGGATCTGGCACTGCTGTCGGGCATCGACCCCGAACGCGTGGTGCGCCTGACCTGGATCATCGCGGCGGGCCTGGCGACCATCGCGGGCACGCTGTACGGATTGGACAAGTCGTTCAAGGCGTTCAACTATTTCCAGATCCTGCTGCCGATCTTTGCCGCAGCCATCGTGGGGGGGCTGGGCAACCCGCTTGGCGCCATCGCGGGCGGGTTCCTGGTGGCCTTCTCCGAGGTCGCGGTGACCTATCCTTGGGTGCGCGTCGTGGGCTATCTGTTCCCCGGCTATGAGCCGTCGGGCCTGATGCAGCTGCTGGGCACCGAGTACAAATTCGCCGTCAGTTTCGTCATTCTGATCGTCGTCCTGCTGTTCCGGCCCACGGGCCTGTTCCGCGGCAAATCGGTGTAAGGGGAAGATCATGGCAACCAACCGTCAATCCGCCTCGACCCACAGCCGCTGGCGCGCGCCGATCCTGTTCGGGGTGCTGGCCACCCTGTTCGTGCTGGAGGGGACCGTGCGCAACAGCATGTTCTCGGGCAGCTGGAACACCTCGCTGGCGATCCTGAACATGGGGCTGATCTCGGCCATCACGGCCCTGGGCGTGAACATGCAATGGGGCTATGCGGGCCTGTTCAACGTGGGCGTCGTGGGCTTTCTGGCGATGGGCGCGCTGGCGCCCGTTCTGATCTCGCTCCCTCCGGTCGAGGGCGCGTGGGAGGCGGGCGGCACCCGCCTGATGCTGGCGCTGGCCGTGGGGCTGGGGACGCTGGCCATGGCCAAGCTGGCCTGGACCCGCACCCGCAGCGGCATCCTGACCGTGGCCGTGCTGATCGGCGGCTTCATCGTCTATCGCTGGCTGTTCGACCCCGCCGTCACCGCGATCGAGGCGAACAACCCCGCCCGCCACGGCAATATCGGCGGCCTGGGCCTGCCGGTGCTGCTGTCCTGGGTGGTGGGCGGCGTCTTTGCCGCCGCCGCGGCCTGGGCCATCGGCAAGGTCGCCTTGGGGCTGCGGTCCGACTATCTGGCCATCGCTACCCTGGGCATCGGCGAGATCATCGTCGCCGTCATGAAGAACGAGGACTGGCTGGCCCGCGGCGTCAAGAACATCACCGCCATCCCGCGCCCCGTCGCGCAGGAGGTCGAGCTGCAGCGCAACCCCGAATTCGTCGAATTCGCGGCCAGCTGGGGCTTTCCGGCGGCCGAGGCGTCGGGCATCTGGGTCAAGCTGTCCTACATGTCGCTGTTCCTGGTGGCGCTTCTGGTGATCATCCTGCTGGCGGAGCTGGCGCTGAAATCGCCCTGGGGCCGCATGATGCGCGCCATCCGCGACAACGAGACCGCGGCCGAGGCGATGGGCAAGGACGTCACCCGCCGCCACCTGCAGGTGTTCATCCTGGGGTCGGCGGTGATCGGTGTCGCGGGCGCGATGATGGTCACGCTGGACGGCCTGCTGGCGCCGACCAGCTATAACCCGCTGCGCTATACCTTCCTGATCTGGGTGATGGTGATCGTCGGCGGGTCCGGCAACAACTGGGGCGCGGTGCTGGGCGCCGTGACGATCTGGTTCCTGTGGATCAAGGCCGAGGTCTGGGGCCCTGCCCTGATCGCCATGCTGACCGGCCCGATGGCCGATGGCCCGGTCAAGGCCCATCTGCTGGACAGCGCGCCGCACATGCGCTTCATCGCGATGGGGGCGGTGCTGCTGTTGGTGCTGCGCTTTGCGCCACGCGGGCTGCTGCCCGAGAAATGAGGAACGGGGCGCGGATCACACCGCGCCCCTTTTCCGTTCAGCGGCAGTTGTTGCCCAGCACCGTGCTGTGCCACAGCCGCCCATCTGCGCCACGCGCGACGCCGCTGCCGATCTGATAGCTTAGCTGGCCCAGCACCTGCTCGCGCAGCGGGCCGGGAACCAGCCAGGCCGCGACGGTCCCCTCGGGCGTGCCGCCCGCGCCGACCAGCTGCACCACGCCGCAGGTCGGATAGCCCACCGACCGCGCCCGATCGACCACGTTCGAGCCGTTCGACCCCGCCACATCCGCCCGCCCCGTGCGCGCCATGTCGCAGGCATGGGCCAGCGCGATCCGATCCAGCTGGACGTTGACCGCCAGCACGGTCTTGCCCTCGGACAGGCGGGCGGCGTTCACGGTGGCCGAAAGCCGCGCCCCGGCCTCGGGTTCGCCCCGGCATTCGACGGCCAGCGCCTCTTCGGCGGGGGCCTGAGGGGCGGTGACGCCCAGGCCCGGCACCTGACAGGCGGCCAAAGACAGGATGCAGCTTGCGGCCAGGGACAATCGGATCATCGGAACATACCTTTTGAACGAAACGGGGCGATTGCTGCCGAACGCGCGCCGGGTGGCACGGTTCCCCCGCACCACGGTGCCGAAAGGCTTGCAAGGTGCTGAAACCGCGCTTAAAGCGCACCCATGACCCAGCACCAGCGCCTACTGATCATCGACTTCGGCAGCCAGGTGACGCAGCTGATCGCGCGTCGCCTGCGTGAACTGAACGTCTATTGCGAAATCCACCCGTTCAACACGGTGACCGACGACCGGCTGCGCCAGATGGCGCCACAGGCGATCATCCTGTCCGGCGGCCCCGCCAGCGTCACGACCGATGGCAGCCCCCGCGCGCCCCAAGCCGTGTTCGAGCTGGGCGTGCCCGTCTTTGGCATCTGCTATGGCCAGCAGGTGATGATGGAGCAGCTGGGCGGCACGGTCGAGGCCGGGCATCACGCCGAATACGGCCGCGCCTTCATCGCGCCCGCGCCCGGACACAAGTCCGACGGCATCTTCGCGGGCCTTTTCGGGACCGGTCGCGAAGAGGTCTGGATGAGCCATGGCGACCGCGTGACCGCGCTGGCGCCGGGCTTTCAGGTCATCGGCACCTCGCCCAACGCCCCCATGGCGATGATCGCGGACGAGGCGCGGCATTTCTATGCCGTGCAGTTCCACCCCGAGGTGCATCACACCCCGAACGGCCGCATCATGCTGGAGAACTTCGTCCGGCTGGCGGGGTTCACCGGCGACTGGACCATGGCCTCCTACAAGGACGAGGCGATCCGCAAGATCCGCGAGACGGTGGGTGACCGCCGC
This sequence comes from Paracoccus sp. SCN 68-21, assembly GCF_001724535.1. Lineage (NCBI taxonomy): Bacteria > Pseudomonadati > Pseudomonadota > Alphaproteobacteria > Rhodobacterales > Paracoccaceae > Paracoccus > Paracoccus sp. SCN 68-21. The sequence continues at coordinate 18,578 of NZ_MEES01000030.1, forward strand.
GTCATCTGCGGCCTGTCCGGCGGCGTCGATTCGTCAGTGGCGGCGGTCCTGATCCACGAGGCGATCGGCGACCAGCTGACCTGCGTCTTCGTCGATCACGGGCTGCTGCGGTTGAACGAGGGCGAGGACGTCGTCAAGATGTTCCGCGACAACTACAACATCCCGCTGATCCACGCGAACGAGAGCGACCTGTTCCTGGGCGCGCTGGAGGGCGTCAGCGACCCCGAGGTCAAGCGCAAGACCATCGGCCGGCTGTTCATCGACGTGTTCCAGAAATACGCCAGCCAGATCGACGGCGCCGATTTTCTGGCCCAGGGCACCCTGTATCCGGACGTCATCGAAAGCGTCAGCTTCAGTGGCGGCCCGTCCGTCACGATCAAGTCGCACCACAACGTGGGCGGCCTGCCCGAAAAGATGGGCCTGAAGCTGGTCGAGCCGCTGCGCGAGCTGTTCAAGGACGAGGTCCGCGAACTGGGCCGCGAGCTGGGCCTGCCCGAGAGCTTCATCGGCCGCCACCCCTTCCCCGGCCCGGGCCTGGCGATCCGCTGCCCCGGAGAGATCACCCGCGAAAAGCTGGAGATCCTGCGCAAGGCCGATGCGGTCTTCATCGACCAGATCCGCAAGCACGGTCTGTACGATGAGATCTGGCAGGCCTTCGTCGCGATCCTGCCGGTGCGCACCGTGGGGGTCATGGGCGACGGGCGCACCTATGATTTCGCCTGTGCGCTGCGTGCGGTGACATCGGTCGACGGGATGACGGCGGATTACTATCCCTTCACCCACGAATTCCTGGGCGAGACCGCGACGCGGATCATCAACGAGGTCAAGGGCATCAACCGCTGCACCTATGACATCACCTCCAAGCCGCCGGGCACGATTGAATGGGAATGACGCGGCACCGCGCCGCATCGTGACCGGGGAACGCGCAGGGCAACCTGCGCGTCCTTGTCATTTTCGGGGGTGTGCGATGCGTCTGATCCTGATCCTGGGCGACCAGCTGTCGCATGACCTGTCGGCGCTGCGCGCAGCCCGACCCGACGACATCATCGTCATGGCCGAGGTCGCGTCCGAGGCGGGCTATGTCCCCCACCACCCGCAAAAGATCGCCTTTCTGTTCGCCGCCATGCGCAAGTTCGCGGAGGAGTTGCGCGCCCGGGGCCACACCGTCGCCTATGCCACGCTGGACGACCTCGACAACAGCCAGTCGATCCCCGCAGAGCTGCTGCGCCGGGCCGCCGATCATGGCGCGACATCGGTGATCGCGACCGAGCCTGGCGAATGGCGGCTGATCGCGGCGCTGTCCGACCTGCCCATTCCGGTCACGCAGCTGCCCGACGACCGCTTTCTGGCCAGTCATGCCGAATTCGAGGCCTGGGCCGACGGTCGCAAGGAATTGCGGATGGAGTGGTTCTATCGCGACATGCGCCGCAAGACCGGCCTGCTGATGGAGGGCGACCAGCCTGCGGGCGGCCAGTGGAACTTTGACCACGACAACCGCAAGCCCGCCCGCGCCGATCTGCTGCGCGCCAGACCGCCGCGCTTTGAGCCCGATGCGGTCACCGCGCAGGTGCTGGACCTAGTCGAGGCGCGGTTTCCCGACAATTTCGGCCGGCTGCGCCCGTTCACCTATGCCACCGACCGGGCGGGCGCGCTGCAGGTGCTGGACCATTTCATCGCGCATTCGCTGGACGAATTCGGCCCCTATCAGGACGCCATGCTGCAGGACGACCCGTTCCTGCACCATTCGATCCTGTCGCCCTATATCAACGCGGGCCTGCTGTCCCCGCTGGAGGTGTGCCAGGCCGCCGCCGACGCCCATGCCGCCGGTCGCGTCCGCCTGAACTCGGCCGAGGGGTTCATCCGCCAGATCATCGGCTGGCGCGAATACATGCGCGGCATCTATTTCCTGGAAGGCCCCGACTATACCGCGCGCAACGTGCTGGGCCATGACCGCGCCCTGCCCCCGGTCTATTGGGGGGCGCCCACGCGGATGAACTGCATGGCGCAGGCGGTGGGGCAGACACGCGACCATGCCTATGCCCATCACATCCAGCGGCTGATGGTGACGGGCAACTTCGCGCTGCTGGCGGGGATCGACCCGCATCAGGTCCATGAATGGTATCTGGCGGTCTATATCGACGCCTATGAATGGGTCGAGGCCCCGAACGTCATCGGCATGAGCCAGTTCGCCGATGGCGGCGTGGTCGGGTCGAAACCCTATGTCAGCTCGGGGAACTACATCCACAAGATGTCCGATTATTGCGGCGGCTGCGCCTACAAGGTGGCGGACAAGACCGGCCCCAGGGCCTGTCCGTTCAACCTGCTCTATTGGGATTTCCTGGTGCGCCACCGCGAGCGGTTCGAACGCAACCCGCGCATCGGGCGGGCCTTTGCCACCTGGGACCGGATGGATGCCGAAAAGCGGCGCGTGATCCGCGCCGATGCCGCGGCCTTCCTGACCCGCCTGGAGGCCGGAGAGGTCGTCTAGGCCGCTTGACGCGCGCCTGCCGCCCGGCCACCCTGCCCCATCCAGCGAAAGGACACGCCATGGACTGCGCCTGCGGCCACCACCACGCCCCGACCGCCGATCCGTCCGGCACGCCGCTGGCGCTGGCGAACCCGCCCATCGCCCTGCACGGTCGCCTGATCTGCGCCGATATGGCGCAGCTGATGATCGCGCTGGAGCTGCTGCCCGACCATGTCGCGGCCAGCCGCGCCGAGCCGGGCTGCCTGCGCTTTGACATCGCGCAATCGGACGACCCGATGGTCTGGACCCTGTCCGAGGTCTTTGCCGATGCCGCGGCCTTTGCCGCCCATCAGGCGCGCACCGCCGCCAGCCCCTGGGGCCAGCGCAGCCAGGCGCTGAGCCGCGATTTTCACCGCCATGAGGCGCAGCCCCGCATCCGCCCGGCGACCCAGGCCGACGCCGCGTCCCTGTCCGCGCTGCTGCCGCCGGGCACCCCGGCCCTTCCCGCGCTGATCGCGCATGTGGAGGGGGTGGCGGTGGCCCACCTGTCCCCGTCGGGCGTGGCGACCATCCACCCGGCCCTGCAGAATCGCGGCATCGCCGAGGCGCTGCAGGATCACGCAGCCCCCTGACCCCGGTTCAGGCCGCGTGACCGGGGCGCGCCCCCCTTGCACCCCCCGCCCCGAGGGTCCACATCTGATCCGACACACAGGAAAGGACCGATCATGGCAGGCAGAATGGTGTTCGACGCGGCGGAACCGGCAAAGGGCGAATTCGGCACCCTGCCCGAATGGGATCTGACCGACCTTTATCCCGCCCCCGACAGCCCCGAACTGACCGCCGATATCGAGGCGCTTGACGGCCAGGTCCGCGATTTTGCGGCCTCCTATCAGGGCAAGCTGGCCGATCTGACGCCCGCGCAGATGCTGACCTGCATCGAGGCCTATCAGCAGATCGACATCCTGGCCGGGCGCATCATGTCCTATGTGGGCCTGCGCTATTACCAGAACACCACCGACCCGGTCCGGGCCAAGCAGATGGGCGACCTGCAGGGCAAGATCACCGACATGACCACGCCGCTGGTCTTCTTCAGCCTGGAGTTCAACCGCATCCCGGACGCGACCTATCAGGCGGTGTTCACCGCGCCCGACGGTCCCGCCCGCTACAAGCCGGTCTTTGACCGCATGCGCGCCATGCGCCCCCACCAGCTGTCCGATGAGTTGGAGCAGTTCCTGCACGACAATTCGGTCGTGGGCGCCGCCGCCTGGAACCGCCTGTTCGACGAGACCACCGCCGCGCTGACTTTTGACGTCGACGGTGAGGTGATGGGCATGGAGGCCACGCTGAACCTGCTGTCGGATCACGACCGCAGCCGCCGCGAGGCCGGGGCCCGCGCGCTGGCCACGGTCTTTACCGCCAATGTCGGGCTGTTCGCGCGCATCCACAACACGCTGGCCAAGGAAAAGGCCATCGAGGACAAGTGGCGCAAGATGCCTACGCCGCAGCATGGTCGCCACCTGTCTAACCATGTCGAACCCGAGGTGGTCGAGGCGCTGCGCAATGCCGTGACCGCCGCCTATCCGCGCCTGTCGCACCGCTATTATGCGCTCAAGGCCCGCTGGCTGGGGCTGGATCGGCTGCAGGTCTGGGACCGCAACGCGCCCCTGCCCACCGACAGCCCGCGCCTGATCGACTGGCCCGAGGCGCAGGCGACGGTCATGGAGGCCTATCGCGGCTTTTCGCCCGAACTGGCCGATCTGGCGCAGCCCTTCTTCGACAAGGGCTGGATCGATGCGGGGGTCAAGCCGGGCAAGGCGCCAGGCGCCTTTGCGCACCCGACCGTGACCACCGCGCACCCTTATATCCTGCTGAACTATCTGGGAAAACCGCGCGATGTGATGACGCTGGCGCATGAGCTGGGCCACGGTGTCCACCAGCGTCTGGCCGCGGGTCAGGGAGAGCTGCTGGCCTCCACCCCCCTGACGCTGGCCGAGACCGCGTCGGTGTTCGGAGAGATGCTGACCTTCCGCGCGCTGCTGGCGCGCACCACCGATCCGGCGCAGAAAAAGGCCCTGCTGGCGGGCAAGGTCGAGGACATGATCAACACGGTCGTTCGCCAGATCGCGTTCTATGATTTCGAATGCCGCCTGCACGCCGCCCGTGCCGAGGGAGAGCTGACCCCCGACGACATCAACGCCCTGTGGATGCAGATCCAGCACGAGAGCCTGGGCCCGGTCTTTGACTATATGCCGGGCTACGAGACCTTCTGGACCTATATCCCGCATTTCGTGCATTCGCCGTTCTACGTGTATGCCTATGCCTTTGGCGACGGGCTGGTGAACGCGCTCTATGCCGCCTACGAGGACGGGCTGCCCGATTTCCAGCAGAAGTACTTTGACCTGCTGCGCGCGGGCGGCTCGCGTCACCACAGCGAATTGCTGGCGCCCTTCGGTCTGGACGCCTCCGACCCGGCCTTCTGGGACAAGGGCCTGTCGATGATCGAAGGCTTGATCGACCAGCTCGAGGCACTGGAGGCCTGAGGCCTCCGGAACAGGAGAACGGGATGAAACGAACCACCCTGCTGCATGCCGAACTGTCCGGCCTGATCGCCTCCTTTGGGCATGGCGATCTGCTGGTGATCGGCGATGCCGGTCTGCCGGTGCCGCCGGGTATCCGCGTCATCGACCTGGCGCTGACCCGCGGCATTCCCGGCGTCTTCGACGTACTGGACACGGTGCTCAGCGAACTGGTCGTCGAACGCGCCAGTCTGGCGGAGGAGGCCGCCCCCGATCTGCGGGCGCGCTTTGCGGAACGGGCGATTGGCCCGGTCACGCTGATGTCGCATGCGGCCTTCAAGGACCAGTCCCGTCAGGCCCGCGCCGTGGTGCGCACCGGCGAATGCACCCCCTATGCCAATATCGCGCTTTATGCAGGAGTTGCATTTTAGGAGGAACCGAACCGCTCAGATTGCGTTGCAAGGTCAGATGGTTATCCCAAAGGAGACTGAAGCCATGCAGAAGAAGATCCTGGGCCTGAGTGCCGTTCTGGCCATGATGACGCTGGCCGCCTGCGAGACCGTTCAGGGTGCGGGCCGTGACATTTCCACGGCCGGAGCCGTGGTTCAGCAGGAAAGCGCGCAGGTCCAAGCCGGGATGTGATCCCTAGCCCGCCACCTGCGATCAAAGCCCCCGCAGCACCGCTGGCGGGGGCTTTTTCACGTCCCCCCTCAGGCCGCATCGCTTTCGTGCGCGGCGATCCGCATCGCGACCTGGGCCGATCCGGACCAGACCATGTCCAGCGCATCCGGCCCCAGATCGGGACGCGGATGGCGGCTGAGAAAACAGAACATGCCGAACACGCTGCCATCGGCGCGGTGGATGGGCACGGACAGGTGGCTGCCGATGGGGATCATCTGCGTGATGGGCAGATCGACCGCGATGGCATGATCCCCGGTGTCGGTGATCAGGTTGGGCAGCCCGCCATCCAGGATATGTTTGCAATAGACCTCTCTTAGATCCATGCTTTGACTGGGGCTGATCATCGCCTCCAGCCCCGGGGCGCTGACGGCGCGAAACACGGCGCGGTCCTGAACGAATTCGGACAGATAGGCCACCTCCATCCCCAGGGTCTGGCGCAGGGTGTCCAAAGTGGCCTGAATCGCGGCATGGTCGGCCGGATGGGCGGCGATGGTCGGAAAGGTGGCGGAAGTGGGTGACATGGGTCTGACCTTGTGGCTGCTGGATTTCAGGATACCCTGAATCAGACCCGCACCGGCGCAGAGAATGACGTGGTTTTTAACGACCGGAAGGCCGCATCAGGCCCCGGCAGGAGGGGATCGGATGCGACTGGCACTCATGATTTTTCTGGCCTTGCCGCTGCCCGCCAGTGCCTTCACGGCCCGCAACGGTATGACCGTCGAACAGGCCGGCCCATCCGAGATCGCGGTGGCCTTTGCCTCGGGGCGCGCGGATACGGATTACTGGTGCGCTGCGGGCGATTTCGCCCAACGCGCGCTGAACCAGCCGGTCGGTACGCGCCTGTGGCGGGCCAGCCCCAAACCGCGCGGCTCGGGGTCCGGCATCCTGTTCACGCTGAATGCGACCAGACAGGCGCCGGGCGCGGGCCTGTCGCAATTCGGCGCGGGGCCTCGCGACGGCGCGATCTCGGTGGGACAGGCCGTGGCGGGGCACTGCCGGGTCGTGGTGCCCCTGTGGGACGATTGACGGCGACCGTCAGCTGTCCATCTTGAGCGCCTGGATAAAGGCGGTCTGCGGGATCTCGACCTTGCCGAACTGACGCATCTTCTTCTTGCCGGCCTTCTGCTTTTCCAGCAGCTTTTTCTTGCGCGTCGCATCGCCGCCATAGCATTTGGCGGTCACGTCCTTGCGCATCGCCGACAGCGTTTCGCGTGCGATGACGCGGGCGCCGATGGCCGCCTGGATCGGAATCTTGAACATATGCCGCGGGATCAGGTCCTTGAGCTTTTCAACCATCGCCCGGCCGCGGCTTTCGGCACGGTCGCGATGGACCATGATCGACAGCGCGTCCACGGGCTCGTCATTCACCAGGATCGACATCTTGACCAAGAAATCCTCGCGGTATTCGCTGATCTGATAATCAAAGCTGGCATAGCCCTTGGTCACCGATTTCAGCCGGTCATAGAAATCGAACACCACCTCGGCCAGCGGCAGGTCATAGACGACCATGGCCCGCGCGCCCGCATAGGTCAGGTCCAGCTGGATGCCGCGGCGGTCCTGACACAGCTTCAGCACGTCGCCCAGGAATTCGTCCGGCACCATGATCGTGGCCTTTATTCGCGGCTCTTCGATATGGTCGACATAGGTCAGGTCGGGCATGTCGGCGGGGTTGTGCAGCTCGCGCACCTCACCGTCGCGCATGTGCAGCTTGAACACCACCGAAGGCGCGGTGGTGATCAGGTCCAGATCGTATTCCCGTTCCAGACGGTCGCGGATGACTTCCAGATGCAGCAGCCCCAGAAACCCGCAGCGGAAGCCGAACCCCAGGGCCGCCGACGTCTCCATCTCATAGCTGAAGCTGGCGTCGTTCAGGGCCAGCTTTTCGATGGCATCTCGCAGGGGTTCGAAATCGTTGGCATCCACCGGGAACAACCCGCAGAACACCACCGGTTGCGCCGGCTTGAAGCCCGGCAGCGCGGTCGTGCAGGCGCGCTTTTCATGCGTGATGGTGTCGCCCACGCGGGTGTCGCGGACCTGCTTGATCGAGCCGGTAAAGACCCCGATCTCTCCCGGGCCCAGTTCGGCGATGTCGACCATCTGCGGGGTCAGCACGGCCAGCTTGTCGATGCGGTGGCTGGCGGCAGTCTGGATCATCTTGATCTGGTCGCCCTTGCGGATCACCCCGTCCATGACGCGGATCATCACGACCACGCCCAGATAGGCGTCGTACCAACTGTCGACCAGCATCGCCTTGAGTGGCGCGTCGCGGTCGCCCTTGGGCGCGGGCAGGCGCGTGACGATGGCTTCCAGAACCTCGGGGATGCCAAGACCGGTCTTGGCCGAAATCGGGATCGCGTCCTGGGCGTCGATGCCGATGACTTCCTCGATGTTTTCCTTGACGCGCTCGGGCTCGGCCGCGGGCAGGTCGATCTTGTTCAGGACCGGCACGATCTCGTGGCCCGCATCGATCGCCTGATAGACGTTGGCCAGCGTCTGCGCCTCGACGCCCTGGCTGGCATCCACGACCAGCAGCGACCCCTCGACCGCGCGCATGGAGCGGCTGACCTCATAGGCAAAGTCGACGTGACCCGGCGTGTCGATCAGGTTCAGGATATAGGTCTTGCCGTCCTTGGCCGGATAGCTGATCCGCACCGTGTTGGCCTTGATGGTGATCCCGCGTTCGCGCTCGATATCCATGCTGTCCAGCATCTGGGCCTTCATGTCGCGGTCGGCGACAGTGCCCGTCGACTGGATCAACCGGTCGGCCAGCGTGGATTTTCCGTGGTCGATATGCGCCACGATCGAGAAATTGCGGATGAGGTCAAGGTCGGTCATGGCCGGGCTATACAGGCCCGCGCGGGCCGCGAAAAGAGGGTTTCGCGGCCCTGCGCCATTTGGTGTCAGTCGGCGGCGGGGGTGCCCGCGGCCTCCAGCATCAGCTCGGCCACGCGGGCCGAGGATGCGGGGTTCTGGCCGGTCACCAGCTTGCCGTCCGCCAGCGCGAAGGGCGCCCAGTCCGGGCCCTTCTCATGCTGGCCGCCCTGCGCCTTCAGCTGGTCCTCCAGCAGGAAGGGCACGGCGTCGGACAGGCCGACCGCATCCTCCTCGCTGTTGGTAAAGCCCGCGACGCGGCGGCCATGGACCAGCGGATCGCCCGACGACAGGCGCGCCGACAGCAGGCCCGCGGGGCCGTGACAGACCGCGCCGATCACCGCGCCCTTGTCCCAAGCCCGCGCCAGCAGATCGCCCAGGGCCTGCGATTTCGGCAGGTCCCACATCGTGCCGTGCCCGCCCGGCAGATAGACGATATCGCAGCCCGAGATGTCGACATCATCGACCTTCTGCGTATGGGCCAACTTGTTCATGGCAGCCTCGTCGGCCAGCAGGCGGCGGACCTCATCGGTCATCGCATCGCCCTCCTCCGAGGACGGGTCGGCCGGGGGCTTGCCGCCCTTGATGCTGGCCAGCTCGATCTGCCAGCCCGCATCGGCCAGGATCCAATAGGGGGCCGCCAGCTCCTCCCAATAAAAGCCGGTGGGCTTGCCGGTCTCGCCCAACGTGTCGTGCGAGGTCAGGATGAAAAGGGCCTTGGGCATGGGGTGCTCCTCGTGGGGAATGTCGGATGGCGTCCCTGCGCCCGAATGGCGCAGCGACGTTCACCGCTCAATGCAGCCCCTGCCCCGCCGG
>NZ_MEES01000031.1:0-26363 GCF_001724535.1 Paracoccus sp. SCN 68-21
GCCCTTGGTGACATCTGCAGCATGTTCTCACCCGAAGAATGCTGGAACTACTTCCACGCTGCAGGCTATGTGTCAGGTTAAAAGCGAAATGCTCTAATCCGTGGGCCGGATGCGGGCCGCCGCCCCGCTGGCAAAGGCCGCCAGCCGGTCGCGGGCAGCCGCCTGCGTGTTGACGACCCCCGCCACCGCCGCTTCCGCATAGGCCGCGTCCAGCGCGCTCATGTTTTGCATGTGGCTGATGGCCGAGCAGATGGCGAAGTTCGACAAAGGCGGGTTCTGCGCGGCCTGGCGCGCGATCTTCAGCGCCTGCGCGGCCGGGTCGTCCACAAGGTATTGGCACAGGCCCACCGACACGGCCTCGTCCCCGCGATAGAGGCGGCCCGACAGCATCATGTCGATCATCCGCGCCTTGCCGATCAGGTCGGCCACCCGGATCGTCGCGCCGCCCCCGGTGAACAGGCCGCGCTGCCCCTCGGGGAGGCCGAAATAGGTGCCGGGCCCCGCCACCCGGATATGCGCGGCCGAGGCCAGTTCCAGCCCGCCGCCCACGACCGCGCCCTGCAGTACGGCGATGATCGGCACGCCGCCATATTCCATGCGGTTGAAGGCGTCGTGCCAGCGCAGGCAGACCTGCATGAAATCCGCCGCGCTGCGATCCTCTCGGTGATGCTCCACCAGATCGAGGCCCGCGCAGAAATGATCGCCCGCCGCGTCCAGGATGGCCGCGCGCACGCCCGCGCGGGGCAGCGTGGTGAAGATGTCGATCAGCTCCTCGATCGTGGCCAGGTCCAGGGCGTTGCGCTTGGACGGGCGGTTCAGGGTGACGCGGGCGATGCCCTCGTCATCCACCGCCAGCAGGATGTTGGTCAGCCGCAGATCGGCGATGTCGCGCATGTGGTCCTCTCCCCCCTCGTGATGCCTGACCGGGATAGCCGCTGGCCGCGCGGGGGTCGAGGGGGGCCTCAGGCGCCGATCAGCACGATCAGCACCGGGATGGTCGCGATGCTGCCCGCGGTCGAGATCAGGATTGCGGTGGAGACCCGCTGCTGCGCCAGGCCGAAATGCTGCGCCAGGATATAGACGTTGCCCGCCACCGGCAGGCCCGCCGCCACCACCATCACCCCCGCCGCGACCGGATCGACGCCAAAGCCCCAAGCCGCCAGCCCCACCGCCGCCGGGTGCAGCACCAGTTTCGCCCCCGACAGCCAGGCCGAGGGCGCCAGCCGCGCCAGGCGCCGCCCCGCCAGGCTGGCGCCGATGGCAAACAGCGCGCCGGGCGTGGCCGCAGCGCCCAGGAGCGCCAGGAACTCATCCAGCGGCGCGGGCATGGGCAGCGCCATGCCGCCCCAGGCCAGCCCCGCGACCATCGCCAAGATCATCGGGTTCGCCGCCACCCCGCGCAGCACCGGCAGCGCCGCCACCAGCCGCAGCCCGCCATGCCGCGACCCGTGCACGATCAGCGTGATCAGCGTCGAAAACACCAGCATGTCGATGATCAGCACCATCAGCACCGGCCCGATCGCCGCAGGCCCCAGCAGCACGACCAGCATCGGCACGCCCAGAAAGCCGGTATTGCCGATCATGCAGCACTGCGCCTCCATCGCGGCCTCGGGCAGGGCCAGGCCGCGGGCGCGCGCGATGCACAGGCCCAGGGCCCAGACCGCCGTCGACCCCGCCAGATAGGCCAGAACAAAGCGCAGATCGAACAGCTGGCCCAGATCGACCCCCGCGGCAAAGCGGAACAGCATGGCCGACAGCGCGAAATAGAACACGAATTTCGTCAGCCAGGCCGCGCCCTGGGCGGGAAAGAACCGAGTGGCGGCGGCCGCCCAGCCCAGCCCGATCAGGGCGAAGAAGGGCAGGGTCTTGAGCAGGATCTCGGTCATGGGGCCCCCAAGGGGGCCGTCAGCCCGATCCGATCAGCACCCCAACGGCCATCACCAGACCACCGCCCACGACGACTTGCAAGGTGGCCCGCCAGAAGGGGGTCTGCATCCAGCGGTTCTGGATCCAGGCGATCGCCCACAGCTCGATGAACACCACGATGATCGCGATGGTCGTGGCGGTCCAGAAATCGGGGATCAGATAGGGCAGCGCGTGACCCATGCCGCCCACCGTGGTCATCACCCCCGACGAGATGCCCCGCTTGATCGGCGATCCGCGCCCCGACACCACGCCGTCATCGGAGGCGGCCTCGGTAAAGCCCATGCTGATGCCCGCGCCGATGCTGGCGGCGCTGCCCACCAGAAAGGTCGTCCAGGGGTCCTGCGTCGCAAAGGCCACCGCGAAGATCGGGGCCAGGGTCGATACGCTGCCATCCATCAGCCCCGCCAGCCCCGGCTGGACCCAGGTCAGGACGAAGTCGCGATGCGCGACGGCGTCCTCCTCGGCGCGGATGTCGTCGGGCAGCAGCTGGTCGGTCAGTTCGGCCGCGCGGTTCTCATGGCCGCGTTCGGCGGCGGCCAGATCGCCCAGCAGCTTTCGGGTGGGCGCGTCCTGGCTGACCTGGGCGGCATGGGCATAGAATTCGGCGGCGTCGCGTTCCATGCCGGCGGCCTCGGCGCGGATGCGGTCCAGCGACAGGTTCTCCATCATCCAGGCGGGGCGGCGGGTGACGTAGCCCGCCACATGTTCGCGCCGGATCACGGGGATCGCATCGCCCCACCGGCGCTGATGCACCTCCAGCAGCAGGCGGCGATGGGTGTCCTCCTCGGCGCTCATGGCGTCGAAGACGGCGGCGCTGGCCGGATAATCCTTGCGCAGGAAGGCCGCCCAGTTGCGATAGATGCGGGCGTCGTCCTCCTCGGAGGCGATGGCCAGCGCCACGATTTCGCGTTCCGTCAATTCCGACAGGCGCTTGCGGGAGGGCAGGAAGGGCATGGTCATCTGATGTGCTCAACTATCCCTGGGGGGTGACGAGGCCCTCGGCCTGCGGGACAGAGGGGCCCCGCCTGACCGTGAATTCCAGCGCACCGTCACCCAGATCGCGCGTGCCGACCATGACATGCCCGGCCTGCTCGCAGAAATGCGGCACATCGACCATCGCCATGCGATCGGTGGCGATCAGGCGCACAATCGCCCCCTGAGGCAGCGCCAGCAGCTGTTTTCGCAGCCGCAGCACAGGCAGCGGGCACAGCAGGCCCCGCGCATCCAGCACGGTCACGATGCGGCCGCGAATCGGTCCAGGCACCAGGACCGCAGGTCGGCGGGCGCGATCTGCACGGCCAGATCGCCCGCGAAATCCAGAAACGCTGCACGCTGCTGGCGCGGTACATAGAGAACCACGGGCTGTCCGTCGGCCACCGCCTGCCCGATCAGCGCGCGAAAGCCGCGGCCCATCGCCTCTTGCCGCCCGAATTTGGGAATCACGACCAGACCCGCGCCGGGCAGATGCGGCGCGGTGCGGGCGACGGCCTCCTCCAGCGCGCCGGTATCCAGCCGGCAGCCCTGCGCCCCCGGCCCCAGGGATTGAGAGATGCGCAGCGGCGGGCCGGAATCGCCCAGCACGATCATTTCCATGTCGCAGGCGCAATCGGGGCCCAGATCCAGGTTGCGCTGGACCGCGCCCGCCACGGGCAGGCCCTGCGCGGCCAGATCGCGGGCCAGCGCCTCCAGCGCCAGGTCGGCGGTGCCTGCGGGGGTCGTCTCGTCATTGGTGAACCATGCCAGCATGCCGCCCCCTTATACGCCGCTGTCCAGCGCGAATTTCATCAGCCCGTTGATGCCGTCCACGCCCAGCTTCTTCTTCAGCGCCGAGGAGGTGTTGGCCGCGGTCTTGTAGCTGACGCCCAGCTGGTCGGCGATGGCCTGCAGCCCGAGCCCCTGCCCGATCAGCGCCAGCACCTGGCGCTCGCGGTCCGACAGTGCGCCCAGGGGGTCGTCGGCGGCGCCCGCGCGCAGCGTGGCCAGCGCCATCGCCTGTTTGGGCGACAGATAGAACTCTCCGGCCTCCAGCGTGCGGACGGCGTCGCGGAAATCGGCGGGCGGGGCGTTCTTGGACAGAAACCCCTGGGCGCCCGCCTGCAGGGCGCGGGCGGCAAAGCCCGTCTGGTCGTTCATCGAAAAGATCAGGATGCGCGCGTCGGGCACCGCGGCGCGCAGGGGCGCCACCAGGTCGAGGCCCCCTGCGCCTGGCAGGCTGATGTCCAGCACGATCAGGTCGGGGGCGGCATCGCGGGTCAGCTGGTCCAGCGCCTCTTCTCCGGACATGGCCTGGCCCACCGGGTCATAGCCCAGATCGCGCAGCAGGCGGCTGGCACCCAGATGGGTGATGGGGTGGTCGTCGATGACCAGGGCGCGTTTCGTCACGGGGGTCCTTGTCCTCTTTCAGCCCGGCAGCCGGGGCAGGTCTGCGATCAGGCGCGTGCCGGGCGCGGCCGGTTCGATCCGCAACGTGCCGCCCAGCAGGGTGATGCGTTCCCGCATGCCGGTCAGCCCGGTCCCGTCGCGCCGGTCGGGGGCCATGCCCGTGCCGTCATCGGCCAGCACCATGCGCCAATGCGCGGGATCGGTCCAGAGGCGGATCCGCACCCGGCCCGCCTGCGCGTGCCGCAGGGCGTTGGTGGTGCCCTCCTGCAGGATGCGGAACAGGGTCAGGGCGGTGGCCTCGTCTGGCTCGGGCAGGCCTGCGGCCATGTCCAGGGTGAAGTGCGTGTCGGGCCAGCGGCGGTTCAGATCGGCCACGTAATCGCCCAGCACCGTGGCCAGAGGCAGCTGGCCCACCGCCATCGGGCGCAGATCATCCAGCAGCGCGCGGTTCACCCGGGCGATCTGTTCGGCGATGGCCGCGATCTGGGCGGCCGAGGTGGCGGTGGCGGGGTCGGGCGCGGCCTCGCGCAGGGCGTCGGCCTCGACCCGCAGGCCAAAGAGGCAGGGGCCCATCTCGTCGTGCAGATCGCGGGCGATGGCCTTTCGTTCGGCGTCGGCGCGGGCGACGATCTGGTGCTGCAGGCGGGTGCGCTCGGTCCGGGCCTGTTCCAGCGCATCGGCCAGCCGGTCGGCATGGGCGGCCAGCGGCGCCAGATCGGGATGGGGCAGTGGGCCGATGCGGCCAGACAGGTCGCCCCGCGCGAGGTCCGACAGCCGCGCGCCGATGGTGGCCACCGGGCGCAGCCCCTGCGACAGCGCGGCGGCGATCAGCCCGGCCTGCAGCGCCGCCGCCGCGACGGCCAGCGCCATCAGGTCGCGCATGTCGCGCCAAGCGCGGGCGATCTCCTGCGCCGGGTCGCCGGTGATCAGCACATAGCCCCGCGGCCGCCCCGCGATGACCACCGGCAGGCGGGTTTCCTGGGGAGGGGGCGCCACCAGTGCGGCAAAGAATCCGGGCACGCGCAGGTCCGGATCGGGCGGCCCGGCAGGCTGGCGCAGCGTCCCGTCCAGGGCGTCCACCACCCCGATGCGGGCATGGCGCGGTTCGGTCAGGCGTTCGGGCAGCAGCGCCATGATGCGGTCGGGGGGCACCGCGCCCTGCATCGTGCCGATGGTGGCCAGCACCAGGTTGCGGGCGGTGTCGGCGCCCATGCGCGTCTCGGTCGCGATGTCGCGGCGCAGGCGGTCCAGGCTGCCCAAGGCCAGAAGCGCGATCAGGCCCAGCTGGACGATCAGGATCACGGTCAGGATGCGGGTGCGCAGCGTCATGGGCGGGACAGTGGCCTTAAAGGGCGGGCCGGGGCAATGGGGGATGGGTCGTCAGGGGGGCGCTGCCCCCCGTCCTGCGGACTCCCCCCGGGATATTTTCATGAAGAAGAAGGGGCGGGCTTTTCTGTTGCGAAGGGCACGCGTAAGGATTGGCGCATGAGCGATTATGACGATCTGGCGGCCCGCATCCGGGCCCTGTGTGCGGGCGAGACCGATGAGGTCGCGCTGATGGCGACCGTGGCCTGCGAGTTGCATCATTCGGATGCGCGGTTCGACAGGACCGGGTTCTATCGCGTGGTGGCGCCCGAGCTGTTGAAGATCGGGCCCTATCAGGGCGGGCATGGCTGTCTGGTCATCCCGTTTTCGCGCGGGGTCTGCGGGGCGGCGGCGCGGTTGCGCGCGGTGCAGATCGTGCCGGATGTGGAGGCCTTTCCCGGTCATATCGCCTGTTCCAGCAGCACCCGGTCGGAGATCGTCCTGCCGGTGTTCGGCGCGGGGGGGCGGCTGATCGGGGTTCTGGATATCGACAGCGACCGCGTGGATGCGTTCGATCAGGCCGATGCGGATGCGCTGGCGGCCATTCTGGCGGATGTCTTCGGGCATCTGTGATTCTTTCGGCAGCAAGGATGCGGCGATGATCTGGGACACCTTGGCGAATATCCCGACGGCACAGCTGATGGCGTTCATCGCGGGGGGGCTGGTGCTGAATTTCGCGCCGGGCCAGGACGTGTTCTTTGCCAGCGCCTGCGGCATCCAGGGCGGGCCGCGGGCCGGGGCCTGGGCCGGGTTCGGCGTGGGCTTGGGCGTGCTGATGCATGTCGCGCTGGCCACCGTGGGGCTGGGCGCGATCGTGGCCGCCCATCCCGAGGCGCTGCGCGCGATCAAATATGCGGGGGCTGCCTATCTGCTGTGGCTGGCATGGAAAAGCTGGCGTGCGGGGGATGTCGACCCGTCGGCGCGGGGCAGCGTGCGGGTCTGGAACATCATCCGCCGCGGGTTCCTGTCGAATGCGCTGAACCCCAAGCCGGTTCTGTTCCTGCTGGCCTTCCTGCCGCAGTTCACCAACCCCGCCTGGGGGCCGATCTGGCAGCAGATCCTGGGGCTGGGGCTGGTCTTTGCGTTCACCGGGACGCTGGTCACCATGGGCTATGGCATCGTGGGCGGCCTGGCCGGCGGGGTCATCGGCAAGCGGCTGGGCATGGTCAACAAGATCGCCGCCGTCATGTTCGCGGGGCTGGCGCTGCGCCTTGTCTGGAAATGAGCAATTTCGTCTATGCGCCGCCCGGCGATGCGCCGGTGGTGGTTCATGCCGATGACCAGGTGCTGGTCGTGGACAAGGAGGCGGGCCTGCTGTCGGTGCCTGGGCGCGGGGAGGATCGGGCCGACTGCCTGATCGCGCGGCTGCGCGGGGCGTTTCCGACCGTGCTGCTGGTGCATCGGCTGGATCTGGACACGTCGGGGGTGATGGTCTTTGCGCTGACCCCCCATGCGCAGCGCCACCTGTCCAAGCAGTTCGAGGAGCGGCAGACGAAGAAGGTCTATGTCGCGCGCCTGTCGGGGCGGCTGGCGCCTGCGCAGGGCCGGGTCGACCTGCCGCTGATCGTGGACTGGCCGAACCGTCCGCGCCAGAAGGTCGACCATGCCGAGGGCCGCCCCGCCCAGACCGATTGGCGCGTAGTGCGCGCCGATGATGCCGAGACTCGGGTGCGGCTGATGCCCGTCACCGGGCGCAGCCATCAGCTGCGGGTGCATATGGCGTCCCTGGGCCATCCGATCCTGGGCGATCCGCTGTATGCGACGGGTCAGGCGGCGGCGCATCCGCGCCTGATGCTGCATGCCGAAAGCTTGCGGTTCCGGCACCCGGACAGCGGCGTGCAGATGGGGTTCTCGGCGTCCGTGCCGTTCTAGTCGCCGTTCCGGTCGCCGCGCAGGCGGCGGGTCAGCCAGCGCGCCACCCAGGGAAAGATCGCCAGGGCCGCGATGACGGCGATGACGCGGGGGCCGAACAGGTCGGCGATCTGGTCGATCTCGGCCAGCTGGGTGCCTGCGGCGGTCAGGATCACCTTGTTGGGCAGCACGCCCACCGCCGTGACCAGCGCAAAGACCCGCGCCGACAGGCGGCTGACGCCCGAGATCAGGTTCAGTACGAAGAACGGCACGGCCGGCGTCAGCCGCAGGCTGAGCAGCGCCAGCGCCCCGTCCCGCGCGACATGGCGGTCCAGCTGGCCGGCGCGCTGACCCATCACCCGCCGCACCGGCCCGCTGAGCAGGTGGCGCGCCGCCAGGAAGGTCAGCAGGGCCGCCCCCACTGTCCCCGCCACCGACAGCGCCACCCCCAGCCAGAACCCGAAGAACGCGCCCCCGGCCAGGGTCAGCACGACCACCACCGGCACCGGCAGCGCCCCCAGTAGGGTGAAGGCCCCCAGAAAGGCCAGCGCCGCCAGTTCGGGGTTGCGCGCCCGCCAGCCCTGGCCGTGGTCCAGCAGACCGTGCAGGCGCGTCAGGTCGGATTGCAGCGCGGGCATCGAGGGCCACAGCCACAGCGCCGCCCCGGCCAGCGCCACAAGGGCCAGCCCCGCCAGCAGCATCCGCAGAAGGGGCCGCCGCATCGGCGCCGCCGGGGTCATGCCTCAGGACGGATCGTCATACCAGGGCGCGATGACCACCTGCGCGCCCGACCCGCCTTCTTCGACCAGGCGGGCAAAGGTCTCCAGGTCGCTGCCGCGGTGGTGATAGGGATAGACGATGTCGGGGGCAAAGGCCGTGACCGCATCCGCCGCCTGCTCGACCGACATGGTATAGGGCAGGTTCATCGGCAGGAACGCCACGTGGATGTCGGTCAGCGCGCGCAGTTCGGGCGTGTCTTCGGTATCGCCCGCGATCAGGAAACGCTGGCCGCCCAGGGTCAGGATATAGCCGTTGTCGCGGCCCTGCGGGTGGTTCTGCAGCCGGTCCTCGGTGGTGTTATAGGCGGGGATGGCCTCGATCGGCTGGCCCAGGATGTCTCCGCTGTCGCCGTTCTCCATGACGGTGGTGCGCTCGGCCATGGGCGCGGGCAGCATGGCGGCCACGGCGGGGTTGGCGATGATCGGCACCTGCGGCAGGGCGTCCAGCGTCGGCTGATCATAGTGGTCGCCATGCTCATGCGTGATCAGGATCATGTCGGGCGCGGGCAGGTCGGCATAGGCCTCGGCCCCGCCTACCGGATCGATCAGGATCACGCCCGCCGGCGTCTCCAGCAGCATCGAGGCGTGGTCCACGGCGTGGATCACCACCTCGCCGCCATCGACCGCGTGGCGGAAATCGCTGGTCTGGGCCAGCGCCGCGACCGGCAGGGTCAGCAGCAGGGTCGCGGTCAGGGACAGGGGGGCAAGGCGCATCGGGTTCTCCTCGGGCATGGCATCGGGGCGGAACCCGCGCGGGCGGTTCCCGGTTCCGCAGCGTCGCTTGTGGCAGGGTGTCGCGTGGCATAGGTCTGGGGCCAACAGGCGCGGAAGGGGAACGGGATGACACATCTGTGGGTCAGGGCAGAGAGCCGGGCGAACGAGGATCGCGTCGGGATCACCCCCGACGGCGTGGCGCAGCTGATCGCGCAAGGCATGCAGGTCACGGTCGAGGACAGCCCGCGCCGCATCATCCCGACCAAGGATTACGCCCGTGCCGGTGCCGCCATCGCCCCCGAGGGCAGCTGGCCCACCGCGCCCGACGATGTGATCGTCTTTGGCCTCAAGGAGCTGCCCGAGGACGGCACCCCGCTGCGCCATCGCCATGTCATGTTCGGTCATGCCTTCAAGGGCCAGCCCGCCGGGCAGGTGCTGTTGCGCCGGTTCGCGGCGGGGGGCGGCACGCTGCTGGATCTGGAATACCTGACGGATGAGGACGGGCGCAGGCTGGCGGCCTTTGGCTATTGGGCGGGCTATGCGGGGGCGGCGGTGTCGCTGCTGGCCTGGGCCGCGCAGCAGGGGGGCGGGGTCTGCGGCCCAGTGCGGGCCTGGCCCGACCGCGCGCCGATGCTGGACGATCTGCGCGCCCGGCTGGACGGCACGGCCCGCCCGCGCCCGCGCGCGCTGGTGATCGGGGCGGGGGGACGCGTGGGGCGCGGCGCGACCGACCTGCTGACAGCGATGGGGGTGCCCGTGACCGCTTGGGACATGGCCGAGACCGCGCATGGCGGCCCCTTCCCCGAGGTGCTGATGCACGACATCCTGATCAACGCCATCCTGGCCCAGCCCGGCGCGCCGGTTTTTGTCCCCGCCGAGGCGGTCGCGCCGGGCCGCGCGCTGACGGTGATCGGCGACGTGGCCTGCGACCCGACCAGCGATTTCTCTCCCATCAAGGTCTATGACCGCACCACGACCTGGCAGGCGCCGGTCCTGCGCGTGGCGCATGCGCCGGTGCTGGACGTGATGGCCATCGACAACCTGCCCTCGATGCTGCCGCGCGAAAGCAGCGAGGATTACGCCGCCCAGCTGCTGCCGGTGCTGCAGGGGCTGGACGCGCCCGGGGACGGTGCCTGGGGCCGGGCGGCGGCGCTGTACCGCGATCATGCGGGGCGCCTGACGCAAACGTGAGGCGTTGTGACCCCGCCTGCGGGAACATGGGCGGGGACGGGGCATTGGGCCGGGTATTCAACGCACCGGAGGATTCCCATGACGCGCCGCATGACGACAAGCCTGACCACCCTTGCCGCCACTGGCTTTCTGGCCTCGATGGCCGCGGCGCAGGGTTTCAATGACGCGCCGCCGCATGGCGCGGCCTATGACCAGACGCCGGCCTTCGAGGGTCAGACCCGCGCCCCGGCGCTGGAGGCAGGCGACGTCGCCGTGACCCAGACCGTGATCGCCGAGGGGCTGGAGCATCCCTGGGGCCTGGTGCAGTTGCCCGATGCGAGCTGGCTGGTGACCGAGCGTCCGGGCCGGATGCGCATCGTGGCCGAGGACGGCACCCTGTCCGACCCGATCGAGGGCCTGCCCGAGGTCGATGCCCGCGATCAGGGCGGCCTGCATGACGTCTCTGTCGCCTCTGATTTCGCCGAGACGCGCCGCGTCTGGTGGACCTATGCCGAGCCGCGCGGCGATGGCGAGAACGCGACCGCCGTGGCCACCGGCATCCTGTCCGAGGATGGCACCACCATGGAGGAGGTCAACGTCATCTGGCAGCAGCAGCCGGCCTGGGCCTCGACCAAGCATTTCGGCGCGCGCATCGTCCATGACGGAGAGGGCCACATCTTTGTCGGCCTGGGCGAGCGTTCCGACCCCGAGCCCCGCGTCTATGCGCAGGACCCGCAATCGACCCTGGGCAAGATCATCCGCATCAACGCCGAGGACGGCACCCCCGCCGGCGCAGGCATCGAGGGCGCCCTGCCCGAGATCTGGTCGATGGGCCACCGCAACATCCAGGGCGCGGCCATGTCGCCCGACGGGCTGCTGTGGATGAACGAGCACGGCCCCCGCGGCGGCGATGAGCTGAACTTAATCGAGGCGGGCATCAACTATGGCTGGCCCGAAGCGACCTATGGCACTGATTACGACGGCTCGGAGATGGGCCAGACCGAGGTCGAGGGCACCCAGCAGCCGGTCTATTACTGGGATCCGTCGCCCGCGCTGAGCGGCATGACCTTCTATGAGGGCGAGATGTTCCCCGACTGGCAGGGCCAGGCGCTGCTGGGCGGGCTGCGGTCTGCCGAAATCATCCGGCTGGACATCCAGGACGGCGCTGTCGTCGGAGAGGCCCGCCACGCCCAGGGCATCGGCCGCGTCCGCGAGGTCGAGGTCGCCCAGGACGGCGCGCTGATGGTCATCATCGACGAGGAAGATGACCAGATGATCCGCATCACGCCGGAAGGCTGATCCGCGCGACATCCGGCAGACAGGGCGGTCCTTCGGGGCCGCCCTTTTTCAGACGGGCCGCTGCAGGTCGTCCTCGGCATCCTCGGGCGAGATGCCAAGCGCCTCCAGCCCCGCCTCCAGCAGGTCGGCCAGGCGCGGTTCGCCCATCAGGTAATCCTCGGTCGGCACGGTGCGTTCATGGCGTGCGGTTTGGATCGCCTCGTCCAGCTCGGACGCGTCAAAGCTGTCGCGGCCGATCCCCATGATGGCGACCAGGCTGGCCTGCTCGTCCTCGTTCAGCCCCTCGATGAAATCGTGTAGCTCGGTCCGGGTGCCGTGCTGGCGGCCGCCACCCTGATGCGCCCATGCGTTGACGCCGCTGTCGTAATCCCGCGCCCGGATGATGACATGGGCGATCTTGTCGGTGGCTATCTTCAGCATGGCGGCACCCCCCTGGTTGCGGGCCAAGGATCGGCCCGCGCGGGCCCCGCGTCAATCCCTGCGGCCGAACAGCCGTTCGATGTCGGACAAAGCCAGCTTGACCCAGGTCGGGCGGCCATGGTTGCACTGGCCCGATTTCGGCGTCCGCTCCATCTCGCGCAGCAGGGCGTTCATTTCCTCCGCGGTCATGCGCCGCCCCGAGCGGACCGAACCGTGGCAGGCCATCGACGACAGCACCGCATCGATGCGCGCCTGCAGCCGGTCGGAGGCCCCCTGATCGGCCAGATCGTCCAGGATGTCGCGGATCAGCGCGCCCCCGTCCAGCCGCGCCAGCATCGCCGGAACCTCGCGGATCGCCACTGCGCCGGGGCCAAAGGGCTCGAT
The DNA here is from genome assembly GCF_001724535.1 of Paracoccus sp. SCN 68-21. NCBI lineage: Bacteria > Pseudomonadati > Pseudomonadota > Alphaproteobacteria > Rhodobacterales > Paracoccaceae > Paracoccus > Paracoccus sp. SCN 68-21. The sequence continues at coordinate 12,291 of NZ_MEES01000031.1, forward strand.
CACCAGCCCAAGCGCCGCCAGATCGCCCGCCAGCCCCAGGATGCGGTCGGCATCGGCGGGCGACAGCTCGACGATCTCGGGGATCAGCAGGGCCTGCGCGGGGATGCCCGATGCCTGGGCCTGCGCCTTGAGCCGCTCATAGACCAGCCGTTCATGCGCCGCGTGCTGGTCCACGATGACCAGACCGTCGGGCGTCTGAGCGATGATGTAATTTTCATGGATCTGCGCGCGGGCCGCACCCAGGGGTGCGTCCGGCTCGTCCTCGATCACCGGCTCATAGCGGGCCGAGGGCGCCTCGGCGAAGCCCTCGACCGGCATCTGCAGCGCCAGCCCCGCGCGGATCGCGGCCCCCGACGGGCGGTCGGGCTGCCAGGCGGGCCGCGCCGGTTCGACCTGCACTGCCGCCAGCGTCGCATCGCCCACCGTGCTGGAGGCGCGGTGCCCCGCCCCCGCCATCGCATGGCGCAGCGCGCTGACCAGCAGCCCCCGCGCCGCCTGCGGGTCGCGGAACCGCACCTCGGCCTTGGCCGGATGGACATTCACATCGACCATCTGCGGATCGCATTCCAGAAACAGCACCGCCGCCGGATGCCGCCCCGGCGCCAGCACGTCCATATAACCCGCCCTGAGCGCCCCGGTCAGCAGCCTGTCGCGCACCGGGCGCCCGTTCACGAACAGATGCTGCGCCACCGCCGCACCGCGCGAATAGGTCGGCAGTGCCGCGAACCCCGTCAGGGTGATTCCGTCGCGTTCGGCATCCATCGGCACCGCGTTGTCGATGAAATCGGCCCCCATCAGCCGGGTCAGGCGGGTGGTCATGGCGCCGAACAGATCGCCCTGTTCGGCATCGGCGCGAAAGATCTCGCGCCCGTCGGCGGTCAGCGAAAAGCCGACATACGGCTCGGCCATAGCCAGGCGGCGCAGCACCTCGGCCACGGCCTGGGTCTCGGCACGCTCGGTGCGCAGGAATTTCAGCCGCGCGGGGGTGGCAAAGAACAGGTCGCGCAGCTCAACCACGGTGCCGCAATTGGCCGCCGCCGGTCGGGCTGCGTCGATCCGCCCGCCGGTGACGGCAATCGCCGCCCCCTCGGACCCCTGCGCGCGCGAGGTGATGGTCAGCCGACCCACCGCGCCCAAAGATGGCAGCGCCTCTCCGCGAAAGCCGAAACTGGTGATGGCCAGCAGGTCGGACCCGTCGATCTTGCTGGTCGCATGGCGCGACAGGGCCAGGGGCAGATCCTCGGGCACCATCCCGCAGCCGTCGTCGGTGACGCGGATCAGCCGCTTGCCGCCCTCCTCAATGGCCACCTGGATGCGGGCAGCACCGGCGTCCAGCGCATTCTCGACCAACTCCTTGACCGCGGATGCCGGGCGTTCGACCACCTCGCCTGCCGCGATGCGGTTGGCGGTGGCCTCGTCCAGCTGGCGGATCACGGGGCGCGCGTCGGGGCGTATCTTGGGGGCGTGGCTGTTCATTCCGCCAAATCTAGCAGGATCGTCCCGCCAGTGCCAGAGATTCGCGGGCGGCCCGCCCCATGGACCGACCGCGCCGCGCCCCGTCAGGGGCGCGGCGCCACCGCATCTGCCTCACTCCTGCGGGTCGCTCTCGATCCCTTCCGGGCGACCCACCAGCACAAAGCGCAGCCGGTCGGGGTCCAGCAGCCGTTCCGCCACGCGCGCCACGTCCTCGGCGGTCACCGCCTCGACCTTGTCATTGCGCGTGTCGATATAGTCGATCGGGAATCCGATCAGCTGCATCCCCGCCAGGATCGAGGCGATGCGCCCGTTCCCGTCGAATCGCAGCGGGTATTCCCCGGTCAGATAGGTCTTGGCATCCGTCAGCTCCTGCTCGGTCACGCCCTCGGCCATGCGCGCCCATTCGGCGCGGATCAGGTCCACCGCCTCGGCCGTGGTGGCGTTCGATCCCGCCATGCCGCCCTGCCAGGTCTGACCGTACAGCCCCGTGGCCAGCCCCGTGCCCACGCCATAGGTCAGGCCGCGCTTTTCCCGGATCTCGGCCATCAGGCGCGAGCTGAACCCCCCGCCGCCCAGGATGTGGTTGGCCACGAAGGCGGCAAAGTAATCCGTGTCGTCGATGGGCAGCCCGGGGCCTGCAAAGGCCACGACCGTCTGCGGGCTGTCCCAATCGATCACCGTCGTGCCGCCGGTCAGCTGCAGTTCGGCCGGGTCGGGCAGGGGGGCGGTCGCCTGTTCGGGCAGCCCGCCCAGGATGCGATCCAGCAGCAGGCCCAGCTCTTCGGCGCTGATGTCGCCCGCCGCCCCGATCACCACGCGGTCGCGGGCCAGCACACGGTTCTTGGCCGCCACCAGGTCTTGGCGCGTCAGCGACGCGACGCTGTCCATCGTCCCGTTGATCGAGGTCGCATAGGGGTGGTTCCCCCAGGCCTGCGCCGCCATCTCCTTGGCCGCGATGCTGTTGGGGTCGGTCGCCTCGGACCGGATCACCGCCTGCACCTGCCCGCGCACCCGGCTCAGCGCGTCATCGTCAAAGCGCGGCTGCGCCAATGCCTTGGCCAGCAGGTCGGCCGCCGCGTCGCGGTTTTCGGTCAGCGACTGAAAGCCCACTGACACGGTGTCGTCGCCGGCCGAAAAGGACAGGCGCGCGCCCAGATCCTCGACGGCTTGGGCAAAGGCTGTGGCATCGGTGCTGCCCGCCCCCTCCTCCAGCAGGGCGGTCATCAGGTTGACCGCGCCGCGCTTGTCTGGGGAATCCACGCTGGCCCCGCCGCGGAACTGCATGTCGATGGCGACAAAGGGGATGCTCTCATCCTGGACCAGCCAGGCGCGGATCCCCCCCGGAGAGGTGACGTCCTGAATCTCGATGGCCTGGGCGGGGACCGCCATAAGCGCCAGGATCGTGGCGATTGCTGCGCGGATCATTCCTGCACCTCGGTCTGTTCGGCGGGTTCTGCCAGGGCGGGGTCTGCGGCGGGCTCCGCGGCGGGCGGGGCCGCAGTGGCGTCCTCCTCCGGGGCATCGGCGGGCAGCAGCCAGCCCGTCACGCTGCCCTGCGCGGTCAGCACCTGGCGGGCGGCGGCCATCACATCCTCGGCGGTGACGGCCTCCAGGATGGTGGGCCAGTCGTTCACGTCCTGCACGGTCAGGCCGGTGGACAGGCCCTGCCCGTATTCATAAGCGCGCCCATGCGCCGAATCGCGCGAATAGATCTCCTGCGCGCGGATGCGGGTCTTGACCCGCTCCAGATCGGCGGGGTCGGGGCCGTCCTCCAGGAACTGCGCCAGCGCCGCGTCCAGGGCGGCCTCGGCCTCCTCGGGGGGCGTCCCCTCGGCCGGAATCATCGACAGGGTAAAGCGCGTGCGGTCCAGCGACAGCCCGTCATAGCTGGCCCCCGCCCACAGCGCTGTGCCCGGCATCATCAGCCGCTGCGACAGCACGGATGTCTGCGACGACCCGCCCAGCAGCGCGGCCAGAACGGTCAGCGCGGCGGCCTCCTGCTGCGCGCCGGGGTCGCGCTCCTGCGCCAGAACGGCGCGGATCATCCGGGGCTGCGCGACGCGGGGGTCCGACATCTCCATCCGGCGGGCGGTGCGCTTGGGCGGCTCCTGCGGGCGCAGGCGCGGCTCGGCCTGGCCCTTGGCGGGGATGGCGCCGTAATGCTCTTCGGCCAGAGCGCGGGCCTCCTCGGGGGTGACGTCGCCCGCGATCACCAGGATGGCCTCGTTGGGCGAATAATGCGTGTCGTACCAGGCGATGGCGTCGTCGCGGGTCAGCGCCCCGATCTCGTCGCGCCAGCCGATGATGGGGCGGCCATAGGGGTGGTTGTCATGCAGGGCGGCGTTCAGCTCCTCCAGGAACAGCGCGGTGGGGTCGCTGTCCACGCGCTGCGCCCGCTCCTCCAGGACGACCTGGCGTTCGGCCTGCCAATCCTCGTCGCGGATGTTCAGGTTGGCCATGCGGTCGGCCTCCATCTCCATGACCAGGGGCAGGCGGTCGCTGGCGATGCGCTGGAAATAGGCCGTGAAATCCCACGAGGTAAAGGCATTGTCACTGCCGCCATTGGCGGTGACGGTCTGCGACAGCTCTCCGGGGGCCAGGGTGTCGGTGCCCTTGAACATCAGGTGTTCCAGGTAATGCGCGATGCCGGACTTGCCCGGCGCCTCGTCGGCGGCGCCGATCCGGTACCAGACCATCTGGACGACGACCGGGGCGCGGGTGTCCTGGATCACCACGGCCTCCAACCCGTTCTCCAGCGTGAAATGGCTGACGCCCTGGGGCATGGGGCCGCTGTCCTGGGCCATCGCTGGCAGGCTGGACAGGGCGGTGCCGAACGTCAGGGCCAGGGCCAGGCTCAGCCGCGGGGCGGGACGGGATGCGGGGTGACGCATGGGTGGTGCAACCTCCTCTTGCTGATCGGCAATCTGGACCGCAGGGCAGGGGCGCGCAAGCCACGCTCGCGCGAATGTGCGGCCCCGTGCGGCGGCTCCGGCGGCGCATGCCGCCCGCCCCGGTGCCCCTCTCGATGGGGGGCGCCGGGGCGATCTCCCCCGCGGCCTGCGCCAGGGGTGCGGCGGCTCAGGCCGCCAGACGCAGCGGCAGCGACAGCGGCCCATGGGCCTGCAGGCCCGATTTCCAGCGCACCGGCCCGTCCAGCGCCAGCGCGGGCGCCCGCGCCAGCAGGGCCCCGAACAGGATCTCCATGTTCAGCCGCGCCAGGTTGTTGCCCAGGCAGACATGGACCCCCGCGCCAAAGGCCAGATGCACGTTGGGACGCCGGGTGATGTCGAACCGCTCCGGCGCGTCAAAGGCCGCCGGATCGCGGTTTGCCGACGCGTAGAGCAGGCCGAACAGCGTCCCCTTGGGCCAGTCCCGACCGCAAATTGTCAGATCCTCGGACGCATAGCGGTGAAAGAACGGCAACGGCGCGGCAAAGCGGAACATCTCCTGCACCGCCTGCGGCATCAGGCCGGGCTGCGCGCGCAGCATCGCCTGCTGATCGGGATGCTGCAGCAGCGCGACCATCCCCGACCCAAGGACGTCGATGGTCGATCCGTGCCCCGCATGCAGGATCTGCATGATCGTGGCGATCAGCTCGTCATGGGTCATCAGGCCCGCGCGCTCGGCCTCGATCATCGCGGACATCAGGTCGTCGCGGGGCTGCGCCGCGCGTGCGGCATACAGATCCTCCAGCAGCGCCGCGAACAGGCGCGTGGCCTCCTCGGCGCGGGCCTTTTTCTCGGGCGTGCGGTCGATGTCGAAATAGCTGACCACGTGATCGGACCATTCGGTCATCTGCGGCGCCAGGTCGGGGTCCGTGCCGATCAGGTGGCCTATCACCTGTCCCGGCAGATGCGCGGCCAGATCGGCGGTGAAGTCGATCCGCCCCTGCGGGATCAGCCGGTCCAGCGCGGCGTCCACCCATGCGGTGACGAACCCGCGCAGGCTCTCCAGCCGGGTCTTGGTGAAAAAGGGGAACACCGCCCGGCGCAGGCGGTCATGATCCGGCCCGTCCGTGTCCAGCATCGAGGTCTGCACATAGCGTTCGTGGAACGGCATGTCGTGGAAATTGCCCGCGACCTGCATGGCGCGCACCTGATCGGGCGGCGCAAAGGCCGCGGGCGCGCGGACCATGCGCCGGTCCAGCGCGATGGCGCGCACATCGGCCATGCGCGAGGCCAGATGCCCGTCAAAGCCCGGCCAGAAGGGCAGGCCGGGCTGGGCGCGCAGGCGGTCATAGGCGGGCCAGGGATCGGCCCCGAATGCGGGGGCCGTCGGGTCGAAATCGGCCTGCATCAGCGCGCCGCAGGGGCCGGTGCGGTCGAGGTGATGGCGCCCGCGCGCTGCCAGCGCTGCTGTTCCGTGGCCGCGTCCAGCGCCATCGGCGCATAGGCGCGCTGATAGACGGGGGTGCCGAACACCCGCTCCAGCGGGCGGCGGCCGTTGCGGGCGCGCCAATCGGCATCGGCCTGGGCCAGCCGCTGGCGGATCTGCGGATCGGAGCCTGCGCGGCCCGCATGCGCCACCAGCGCCTGATCCGCCGCACCGATGCCCTGATCGGCCAGCCGGGCGGGGTTGCCGCCCAGGGCCGCGACCGCATCGCCCTGCGGATTGGGGTCGGTGATGTTCGCGCCCCCCGGCGTCGGCGCGGGCAGCACGGCCAGATCGGGCGGCATGGACAGCGCGCGCGTGGGCAGGATGGCGAATTCGTCCGGCCCGACCTGTCCCGCCTTGATGTTGTTCAGCGTCCCGCCGCCACAGGCGGAAAGCCCCATCGCGGCCGCAAATCCGATCACCAGCGCGCTTGTCCGCATGTCCTGCCCCCTTGGTCCTTTGCGCCGTTCTAGCCGGGTTTTCCGTCGCCGTCACGACCCTGTTGGTCGGGGGCGGGGAACAGCTCGGCCTGACGCGGGGTGCCGGGGGCTGCGGGGCCGGGGGCCGCGGCGGGTTTCGGCGCGGGCCGGGGGGGCTTTGCCGGGGCCTTGCGGGCCTTGTCGTCGGATTTCGTCGCGGCGGGCGTCGGCATCAGCACCAGCCCGATCGCCCCCGCAAAGATCGAGATGTCGGCCACGTTGAAGCTGTAGGGGTTCTGCCATCCCGGCAGCGACATGTTCAGGAAATCGGCCACCGCCCCATAGAGGATGCGGTCGATCACGTTGCCAAGCGCGCCCCCGATCAGCAGCCCCGCCGATACCCGCGCCAGCCGCCCGACCTGCGACCGCCAGATCCAGACCCAGACCCAGACGCAGATGACCAGCGCAATCCCGATCAGCACCCACCGCATCACCGATGCGTCCGACGCCATCAGCCCGAAATTCACCCCCTGATTCCACGCCATGCGCAGGTTCAGCCAGGGCGGCAGGACGTCGATCTCGCGCACGCGGTCCAGCTGCAGCATGTGGACCACGACGTATTTCAGCACCTGGTCGATCACGAAGATCGCCGCCGCCACCCAGATCACCAGCCGCATGTCGCTGCGCGGCGGGGCGGCCTTGCGCGGGGCCGCTTTGGACCCGGATTTGCCGGGGCCGGGCTTGGGCGCGGCCTTGCGGGCGGCGGGCTTGGCGGGGGCGGCCATCAGTGGCGGAAGTGGCGCTGGCCGGTCAGGACCATCGCCAGCCCAAGGCGGTTGGCCGCCGCGATCACCTCATCGTCGCGCATCGAGCCGCCGGGCTGGATGACCGCGCGCGCCCCGGCCTCGGCAAGCGCCTCGATGCCATCGGCAAAGGGGAAGAACGCGTCGGATGCCACGACCGCGCCGATGGTCAGCGGTTCCGACAGGCCCAGGGCCTGGGCCATGTCCTCGGACTTGCGCCGCCCGATGCGGGTGCTGTCCACGCGGCTCATCTGGCCCGCGCCGATGCCGACGGTGGCCAGGTCCTTGGCATAGACGATGGCGTTGGATTTGACATGCTTGGCGACGGTCCAGGCGAACATCAGATCGGCCAGCTCGTCCTCGGAGGGCTGGCGGTCCGACACGATCTTCAGGTCGGCGCGGGCCACATGGCCGTTGTCGCGGCCCTGGATCAGCATGCCGCCCGACACCTGGCGAAAGGTCAGGCCGGGGGCAGCCGGATCGGGCAACCCGCCCGTGGTCAGCAGGCGCAGGTTCTTCTTGCCCGCAAAGATGCGGCGGGCATCCGCGTCGGCATCGGGGGCAATGACGACCTCGGTGAAGATCTTGACGATCTCCTCGGCGGTGGCGCCGTCCAGCGGCTGGTTCAGCGCGATGATGCCGCCGAAGGCCGAGGTCCGGTCACAATCAAACGCCCGCTTGTAGGCCTCCAGCGCGGATGCGCCCTGCGCCACGCCGCAGGGATTGGCGTGCTTGATGATCGCGCAGGCCGGGCCGTCCGCCGGGTCGAACTCGGACACCAGCTCGAACGCGGCATCGGTGTCGTTGATGTTGTTGTAGGACAGCTCTTTGCCCTGATGCTGCTGCGCGGTGGCCACGCCGGGGCGCGCATCGCCGGTGACATAAAAGGCCGCCTGCTGATGCGGATTCTCGCCATAGCGCAGCCCTTGGGCCAGCGTGCCGGCGAATGCGCGGCGGCGGGGCGTGGTCTCTCCGATGGCATCGGCCATCCAGGTGCTGACGGCGGCGTCATAGGCGGCGGTGCGGGCATAGGCCGTCTGCGCCATCCGCTGGCGGAAGGGCAGGGTCGTGCCGCCATTCGCGTCCAGTTCGGCCAGAACCGCGTCGTAATCCTGGACGTCCACGACCACGGTGACGAAACCGTGGTTCTTGGCCGCGGCGCGGATCATCGCGGGGCCGCCGATGTCGATATTCTCGATGCAGTCGTCATAGGCCGCGCCCTTGGCGACGGTCTCCTCGAACGGGTACAGGTTTACAACCAGCAGGTCGATCGCGCCGATGCCGTGCTCCTCCATCGCGGCGATGTGGTCCGCATTGTCGCGCAGCGCCAGCAGACCGCCATGCACCGCCGGGTGCAGCGTCTTGACGCGGCCGTCCATCATTTCCGGAAAGCCGGTGACATCGGCCACGTCGGTCACGGTCAGACCCGCATCGCGCAGCGCCTTGGCGCTGCCGCCGGTGGACAGGATCTGCACGCCGCGCGCGTCCAGGGCGCGGGCGAAATCGATCAGGCCGGTCTTGTCGGAAACGGAGATCAGCGCGCGACGGATGGCTGCGGGGTCGGACATGGGGGCCTCGTGTCTCTGGGTGACGCCCAGTTACCGAAACCCCCGCCGAAGGTCCAGCGCCTCAGCGCCGGCGCGACGACAGCAGCTGCTGCGCCAGGCGCGCCGCCGCCACGACCATCACCGCCGTGCCGATCCCCGAGGCAAGCCCGCCCGCCCCGCGCGCCGCCGTGGTGGCGCCCCGCGTGCGCAGGACCATCTGCGCCAGTTTCAGTCCCATCGCGACGGTGCTCAGCTTCATCGGGTCGTCCTTTCCTTGCCGGGTTCGACAGGAAAAGACCGCATGCGGGGCGACGGTTCCGTTCAGATCGGCTTGCGCAGCCGCGCCATGTAAAACCCGTCCATGCCGCCCCGGTCGGCCCAGAAGTCGGGGCGCAGGCGCAGGCCGCCCTCCTCGGTGATCCAGGCGGGGTCGATGCCGGGAAGGTCGGGGGGCTCCACGGTCAGGCCGGGATGGCGGGCCAGCGCCTCGTCGATCTGGACCTCGCCCTCGTCCGGGATCAGCGAGCATGTCGCAAAGACCAGCCGCCCGCCGGGGCGCAGGATCGACAGCGCGTGGTCCAGCAGGGCGGCCTGCAGCGCGATCAGTTCGTCGATGCCGTGGCCGTCGCGGATGAAGGGCAGGTCGGGATGGCGGCGGATGGTGCCGGTGGCCGAACAGGGCGCGTCCAGCAGGATCGCGTCCAGCGGCTCGTCCGGCTGCCAGGTCAGGGCATCGGCGGCGACCAGCCGCGCGGTCAGCCCGCAGCGGGCCAGGTTCTCGGTGACCCGGCGCAGGCGCTGTTCGTTGATGTCCACGGCGGTCACGCGCGCGCCGCTGGCGGTCAGCTGCAGCGTCTTGCCGCCCGGCGCGGCGCACAGATCGGCGATGACCTCTCCGGCGGCAGGGGCCAGCAGGCGCGCGGGCAGGGCGGCGGCGGCGTCCTGCACCCACCAGTCGCCCGCATCAAACCCTGGCAGGGCGGTGACCTGCGCGGGTCCCGTCAGGCGCCAGGACCCGGTGGGCAGCACATCCGCGCCCGGCACCGGGGCGGCGCCCGGTTTGGGTGTCAGATCCAGCGGCGCGCCGCGCTGGTGGGCGGCCTCGATCGCGGTCATGACGGGGTCGCCATAGGCCTCGACCAGCGCGGGGCGCAGCCATTCGGGCAGGGGCTGCGGCGCAAGGTCGGCCCAGCCCGAATAGGCGCCCGCCTTGCGCAGCACCGCGTTGACCATGCCAGCCGCCGCCTGACCGCGCGCGCCAAGCGTGCGGGTCAGGTCGACCGCCGCGCCCACGACGCCATGGGCAGGGGCGCCCAGCTCCAGCATCTCGACGACCGCCAGGCGCAGCACATCGGCGATCTGGGGCGCGGGCTTGCGCGTGACAAAGCTGTCGATCACCACATCCGCGCGGCCCTGATGGCGCAGGGTCTCTGCCGCCAGACGCGCCGCGCGCGCCTGTTCGGCCACGGGCAGGCGGCCCAGGCTGCCCGACTGGTCGGACAGGGACCGTCCCTCGCGGACGCCCTGGATCAACCGCAATGCGCCCATGCGCGCCATATCGCCACCCGGCTTTGTCAAAACGCTTTCCTTTGCCTAGATCATGTTCAAGACTGACCGCAGCCCCATAGCCTCATTCGGAGGATTGATCCATGAGCGATGACACCCCCGCAACCCTGCCTGCCGCCGCCCAACGCGCCCTGGCCGAGGCAGAGGAGCGTCGCCGCGCCCGCGCCGCCCAGATCCTGCCCAAGGAATATGGCGGTCGCGACGGCCCCGAGCCCGTGCGCTATGGCGATTGGGAAAAAAGCGGCATCGCGGTGGACTTCTGAATGGCGCGGGTTTTCGCATGAACTGGCTGCGGGCATCGGCCACCCAGCAGGGCCGCGCCATCCTTGCGGGCGTTCTGGACCCCATCGACCAGACCGAGGCCTATCTGGCCGCCGCCAAGGATCACCCCGACTGCGCGCGCATCTATGCCCGCCTGACCCCGGCCCGCGCCCGGTCCGAGGCCGTGGCCGCCCATGACCGCGCCAAGCAGGAGCGCCGCCACAGCCTGCTGGACGGCGTGGCCATCAGCTGGAAGGACAACATCGACAGCGGCGGCACCGTGACCGAGGCCGGATCGCGCCTGCTGGAGGGGCGCATTCCGCGCAAGGATGCCAATATCCTGGCCCGCGCGGCGCGGCGCGGCATGGTCTGTCTGGGCAAGACCCACATGACCGAACTGGCCTTTTCCGGGCTGGGGCTGAACCCGCGCACGGCGACGCCGCCCAATGCGCTGGACCCCGATCTGGCGCCGGGCGGCTCGTCCTCCGGGGCGGCGGTGTCGGTGGCCCTGGGGCTGGCGGCGGCGGCTGTGGGGACCGACACGGGCGGCTCGGTCCGGGTGCCCGCGGCCTGGAACGGGCTGGTGGGGTTCAAGCCCACGCATGGCGCGTTGCCCGAAAAGGGCGTCGTGCCCCTTGCGCGGAAGTTCGACATTGCCGGCCCCATCGCCCGCAGCGTCGAGGATTGCGCCCAGATATTCGCCATCATGGCCGATCAGCGCGCCCCGGATCTGGACGGTGCGACCGTTCAGGGCCTGCGCCTGATGGTGCTGGAGGGGCTGCCCTTCGACGATGCCGAAACCGGGCCGGTGACGGCGTTCCAGGATGCGCTGGACTGGCTGGGGCGCGGGGGGGCGCAGATCGCGCATGTCTCGACCGACTGGCTGGACAAGGCCATGGCGCTGTCGCCGCAGCTGTTCGCGCCTGAGGCCTATGGCATCTGGCGCGCCCAGATCGAGGATGCGCCCGAACTGATGTGGCCCCCCATCCTGGAGCGGTTCCGCGGCGGCGCCGAGGTCAGCGGCCCCGACTACGTCGCCGCATGGGAGAGCCTGGGCCGCATCCGCCGCAAGTGGATCAAGGAGGTCGTGGGCGGATACGACGCCGTGCTGATCCCCACCGTGCCGATCCTGCCGCCCGACCGCGAGCGGCTGATGACCGACACGGCGGAATTCGTGCGCGCGAACCTTTTGACCCTGCGCAACACGCGAATCGCCAACCTGCTGGGCCTGCCCGCGATCACCCTGCCGACGGGGCATCCGGCCTGCGGGATCAGCCTGCTGGGCCATCCGGGGCAGGACCGGCATCTGCTGCGCGTGGCGGCAGGGGCCGAGGCCGCGCTGGCCTGACCCGGTCTTTGCTGGACGCAAGGTCCGGGGCACGCTAATGTTTCGCCCACGGAACGGGGCGCAGACCCCGAAAAAGCGAGGCAGAGATGGCATTCCCCGACCGGTTCTCGAACCTGCCGGATTACGCGTTCCCGCGGTTGCGGGCGCTGTTGTCCGATATCACGCCGGGCCTTGCGCCGGGCCAGGCCCCCATGGTGCTGACCATCGGCGAGCCGCGCCATCCCATGCCCGATTTCGTCGGCCGCATCATGGCCGACAGCCTGCACGAGCTGGCGAAATACCCCCCGAACGAGGGCGCGCCCGAATTGCTGGCGGTGATCTCTGGCTGGCTGGGGCGGCGCTATGAGCTGGAGGTCGCGCCCGAGCGGCTGATGGTGCTGAACGGCACGCGAGAGGGGCTGTTCAACGCCGCCTTGGCCCTGTGCCCGGAACGGAAGAATGGCCAGCGGCCGGTCGTGCTGGTGCCGAACCCCTTCTATCAGGTCTATGCCGTCGCCGCCGCCGCGGTGCAGGCCGAGGCGATGTTTGTGCCCGCCACGCCCGACACCGGCAACCTGCCCGATTATGCGGGGCTGGACCCCGCGCTGCTGGACCGGGTGGCGTTGGCCTATCTGTGTTCGCCCGCCAATCCGCAGGGTGCGGTGGCCGACCGCGATTATCTGGAGACGCTGGTGGCGCTGGCGGAACGGCATGATTTCCTGATCTTTGCCGATGAATGCTATTCCGAAATCTGGCGTGATATGCCCCCGCCGGGCGCGTTGCAGGTGGCCACCGCGATGGGCCTGCCCGACCGGGTGGTGATGTTCAATTCGCTGTCCAAACGCTCGAATCTGCCGGGGTTGCGGTCGGGTTTCGCCGCCGGGGGCGTGGCCCAGATCCGCGAGATGCGGCGGCTGCGCAACTATGCGGGCGCGCCGCTGCCGCTGCCGGTGCAGCGCGTCAGCACCGCGGCCTGGGCCGATGAGGCGCATGTGGACGCCAGCCGCGCCCTCTATCAGCAGAAATACCGCATCGCCGATGAGGTTCTGGCCGACTGGCCGGGATACCGGCCGCTGCAGGGCGGGTTCTTTCTGTGGCTGCCGGTGGCCGACGGGGAACAGGCCGCGCGGACGCTGTGGGCGCAGGCGGGCATTCAGGTGTTGCCCGGCGCCTATCTGTCGCGGGCGGTGGACGGGGTCAATCCGGGCGCGGGCTTCATCCGGGTCGCGCTGGTGGCGAATGCGGATCAGACGCACGCGGCGCTGACGCGGCTGCGCGCCGTGCTGCTGGACGGAACGGGGGGCTGAGATCATGGCAAGCTGGCATGCGAAACACCGCGATCCGCTGTTCGACCAGACCACCCGCGCCGCGCTGGAGCGGCGCGGCAAGGAGGCCGCCGGGGCGATGCTGATCGTCCTGGGCATCCTGGTCGCGATGATGCTGGGCAGCTGGTCGCCCGACGATCCCAGCTTTGGCTCGGCCACCGATGCGCCGGCGATGAACATGCTGGGGGGCCTGGGGGCGATGATCGCCTCGGCGCTGATCATGATCGCGGGGATGGGCGCCTGGATGCTGGTCGTCGCGGCTTGGGTCTGGGGCCTGCGGCTGATGCTGCACCTGGGCGAGGATCGGCTGATGCGCGGGATCTTTACCCCCATGGCTGTGGCGCTGGTGTCGGTCTATGCCAGCACATTGGTGCCGGGCCCCGAATGGCAGCAGAATTACGGCCTGGGTGGGCATTTCGGCGACATGATCATGGGCGCGATGCTGAACCTGCTGCCGATGCCCGCGCAGACCGGCATCCGCGTCGCGGCCCTGCTGGTCGCGCTGGCGGTGCTGGCGGCCGGGGCCTTCGTGCTGGGGTTCGACCGGGTCGAGCTGACCGGCCTGTGGCGGCGGTTCCGCACCGGGCTGGGCACGGCTGCGCAGGGCACGGCCATCGCCGGTCTGGCCGCGACCCAGGCCGCGCAGCGCCTGCGCCAGCCGCGCCCCGCCCCCGAGGATGCGCCCCGCGCCGCCCCCCGGGTCCCCCCCGCCCGCCGCAGGCCCAATCCTACGACGCCTGTCGATGGTCAGGCAAGGGCGGCGGTAGACGGTCGGGAGCTTTCGCGGCGCCGGCGCGTTTCACACAGGCGTCTCGGCACCGACCGCGGCATGCCGAAGCGACGTGCCGGCGAGCCGTGTCGCAGCCCCGCACGCCCGGCTGCGGCGTGAAATCGGACCCGGGCCTGCCCGGCTTGGCGTCGCTCATGCCATCTCCTTCGGACTGGATGAGCGGCACCGCCACGCCACGTCGGGAC
>NZ_MEES01000032.1:0-26316 GCF_001724535.1 Paracoccus sp. SCN 68-21
GGCCTGCTATCGCGACGGTCTGGTCGAGTTGCAGGACCTGTCGCCGCAGCGCGCCTGCGCCCGCCTGCCCCTGGCGCCGGGGATGCGGGTGCTGGATTACTGCGCGGGCGGGGGCGGCAAGGCGCTGGCCCTGGCCGCGCGCCAGCCTGACATGCAGGTCGCGGCCCATGACGTGACGCCCGCGCGCATGGCCGACCTGCCCGCGCGGGCCGGGCGGGCAGGGCTGTCCATCGCGCTGCAGGCGCGGCCGCGCGGTCCCTATGACCTGGTGGTGGCGGACGTGCCCTGTTCCGGCTCGGGCACCTGGCGGCGCACGCCCGATGCGAAATGGCGCCTGACGCGGGCGCGGCTGGATGAACTGGTGGCCGTGCAGGGCCGCATCCTGGAACAGGCAGCAGTCCTGGTCGCGCCCGGGGGCAGCCTGGCCTACATGACCTGCTCGCTGCTGGAGGCCGAGAACGGCGCGCAGATCGACGGTTTTCTGGCCGCCAATCCCGGGTTCCGGGAGGGCGACCGCCAGACATGGACGCCTCTGGACGGGGGCGACGGGTTTTTCATGGCCCGGCTGGTGCGGAGTTAACCCAAATTTAAGCAATCCTGCGCTAGTTTCAGGGGGATCGGACGCAAGGGGACGACTCGCATGGCGCATCTGGACGAACAGGCGGGGCTTCCGCGCGGCGCGATGGCGGCATTGCCGCTGCTGCTGGCACCGATGGTGGTCGGTGCGGCGATCCTGGTAGTTCATCCGGGCGCCGCGATGGGGCTGGGGGCTCTTCTGGCCTCGACCGTGGCGGTTGCGTGGTATCTGATGGGTGGCGCAGTGGCCTTGGGTCACCTGACGCGGGGCATGGCCGCGCGCCGCGCCCTGCGCGCCATCCGCGGAGAGGTCGCTGCAGCCTCGGACCCGGTCTGGCTCTGCGATGCGCGCGGTCAGGTCCTGTTCCAGAACGACGCGGCCCAGCAACAATTCGACGACCTGACCGGCCGCCCGGTCCTGTCGCTCATCGCGCGCCTGCGGGCCGACGCGGAGGGGCAGCTGGCCGAACTGACCGCCCGCGCCATGCGCCACGGCAATGCCGATCTGGAACTGGCCGAGGGGCA
This sequence comes from Paracoccus sp. SCN 68-21, assembly GCF_001724535.1. Classification (NCBI taxonomy): domain Bacteria; kingdom Pseudomonadati; phylum Pseudomonadota; class Alphaproteobacteria; order Rhodobacterales; family Paracoccaceae; genus Paracoccus; species Paracoccus sp. SCN 68-21. Next base: position 1,102 of record NZ_MEES01000032.1, read on the forward strand.
GGTGCTGTCCCTGTCCTGCCTGCCCGACGCCCCGCTGCAGATCTGGTCCTGGCATCGGGCCGGGGTGCAGCCCGATGCGTTCGAGGCGGCCCTGGCCCTGGGCGAGGACGCGCCCGCCGATGATTTCGATGCCGTACCGGTGGCCTTGCTGCGCTTGGCAACGGATGGGCGCATTTGCCGCGCCAATGCCGCCGCGCGCCAGTTGCTGGAGGGGATGCTGTCGGGCGATGATACCGGGCAGAACCTGGCCGAGCTGCTGGAGGGACCGGGCCGGCCCCTGGCCGCCTGGCTTGCCGACCTCAGCGCCGGACGCGCCTCAAACGGAACCGAGATGCTGCGCCTGCGCCACCGCGACAGCCGCCACGGAGACATGCGGGACCGTCACTACCAGCTGTCGCTAGCGCGTGATCCGTCCGATCCAGGGCGTCTGATCGCCGTGCTGACCGATGCCAGCGCCCTCAAGACGCTGGAGGCGCAATTCGTCCAGAGCCAGAAGATGCAGGCCATCGGCCAGCTGGCCGGTGGCATCGCGCATGATTTCAACAACCTGCTGACCGCGATCAGCGGTCATTGCGATCTGCTGATGCTGAAGCGGGACAAGGGTGACCCCGACTATGCCGACCTGGACCAGATCAGCCAGAACGCCAACCGCGCCGCCGCCTTGGTCGGTCAGCTGCTGGCGTTTTCGCGCAAGCAGACGCTGAAGCTGCAGACGCTGGACCTGCGCGATACGCTGGCCGATCTGACCCATCTGCTGAACCGCCTGGTGGGCGAGCGGGTGGGACTGACCATCACCTATGATCCGGCGCTGCGCGCCATCCGCGCCGACAAGCGCCAGCTGGAGCAGGTCATCATGAACCTTGTCGTCAACGCGCGCGACGCCATGCCGTCGGGCGGCGACATCACCGTGCGGACCGAAAGCCTGCACCTGGCCGAGGCCATGACCCGCGACCGCGTGACCCTGCCCAAGGGCGATTACGTCCGCATCCAGGTCCGCGATCAGGGCTGCGGCATCGCCCCCGATCACCTGGGCAAGATCTTTGAGCCGTTCTTCACCACCAAACGCACCGGAGAGGGGACCGGCCTGGGCCTGTCCACCGCCTATGGCATCGTCAAGCAGACCGGCGGCTTCATCTTCTGCGACAGCGTGGTGGATGAGGGGACGACCTTTTCGATCTATTTTCCGGCCCATGCGCATGCCCCCGCGGTGGCCGCCCCGGCACCGCGCACGGCGCCCCGGCCCGCGGCATCCCTGCAGACAGGGCCGCGCGCGACCGTCCTGCTGGTCGAGGACGAGGCGCCCGTTCGCGCCTTTGCCGCCCGGGCGCTCAAGCTCAAGGGCTATGACGTGCTGGAGGCGGGCTCGGGCGAGGCTGCCCTGGCCGTGCTGCAGGCCCGCCAGGGTCCGATCGACATCTTTGTCACCGATGTGGTGATGCCCGGTCTGGACGGTCCCGCCTGGGTCCGCGAGGGACGCAGGCTGATGCCCGCGGCCAAGGTCATCTTCATGTCGGGCTATACCGAGGATATCTTCGTGGACGGCCAGGTGCCGGTGCCCGACGCCTCGTTCCTGGCCAAGCCGTTCACGCTGACCGAACTGACCCAGATGGTCGAGATGCAACTGGCCCGTCCCGCCGGAGGCGAGCGACTGCATTAGACCGCCCAGTGGTTCCGCGCGTGGCAGCGGGGACATCGGTCGATCGCCCCGTCACGGCTCGCCCCCCGGTGCCAGCCGCTGCAAGGCCCGGGCAAGGGTGGGGGCGTCCGCCCCCAGCTCGGCCACCAACTGCGCCTGGAACCGCTCGGCGATGCCGCTCAGGCGGAGCATCAGGGCCGTTCCCTCGGGGGTCAGGCGCAGCACGATCAGGCGCCGGTCGGCGGTGTCGCCCTGTTTCTCGACCAGACCTGCCTGCTCCAGCCGCGAGGCGGCGCGGCTGACCACGGATTTGTCCAGATGCACCAGCGCATGAATGTCGCGCACGCTGGCCGCGCCCGAATGGTCCAGATGCGCCAGCACGCGCCATTCCGGGATCGTCAGCCCCGCCTCGGCGGCATAGAGGGCCGCAAAGCGCGCACTGGTCCGGTGGGCCGCGACCGACAGCAGATAGGGCAGGAAGGTGTCGAGGTGAAAGGGCATACAAGGCCTCCTGTCCCCAGCATCGGTGAAAATCGTTGCGCCTGCAACGATCTTGACGTCGTTGCATCTGCAACGATATGCTGGACCCCGAGGAACCGATCCGGGGGAGGCGTGCCGAGATGTCCCAAGACCTGCCGCAGGGCATGATCCGTGCCGCGTCCGCCGGCCCGCATGCGGGCTATATGCCCGGTTTCGGCAATGATTTCGAGACCGAGGCCCTGCCCGATGCGCTGCCTCAGGGCCAGAACAGCCCCCAGAGATGCAACTACGGCCTTTATGCCGAGCAGCTGTCAGGCACCGCATTCACCGCGCCGTGCGGCCAGAATGAGCGGACCTGGTGCTATCGCATCCGGCCTTCGGTGCATCATATCGGGCGTTTTTCCCCCATCGATCTGCCCTATTGGAAGACCGCGCCGAACGTGCTGCCGAACGTGACCAGCCTGGGCCAGTACCGCTGGGACCCGATCCCGGTGCCGGATCAGCCGCTGACCTGGATCACGGGCATGCGGACCATGACCACGGCCGGCGACGTGAACATCCAGGTCGGCATGGCCACCCATGTCTATCTGGTCACGCGGTCGATGGAGGACGAGTATTTCTATTCCGCCGACAGCGAGCTGCTGGTCGTCCCGCAGGAGGGGCGGCTGCGTTTTTGCACCGAACTGGGCGTGATTGACCTGGAGCCGAAGGAGATCGCCATCCTGCCGCGCGGCCTGGTCTATCGGGTTGAGGTGCTGGACGGCCCCGCGCGCGGCTTTGTCTGCGAGAATTACGGCCAAAAGTTCGACCTGCCCGATCGCGGTCCCATCGGCGCGAATTGCCTGGCCAATCCGCGCGATTTCAAATGCCCCGTCGCCGCCTTCGAGGACCGCGAGGTGCCAAGCCGCGTCGTCATCAAGTGGTGTGGCCAGTTCCACGAGACCCATATCGGCCACAGCCCGCTGGATGTCGTTGCCTGGCACGGCAATTACTGCGCCTATAAATACGACCTGCGCACCTATTCCCCGGTCGGCGCGATCCTGTTCGACCATCCCGACCCGTCGATCTTCACCGTTCTGACCGCCGCGTCGGGGCAGGAGGGGACGGCCAATATCGATTTCGTCCTGTTCCGCGAGCGGTGGATGGTGGCCGAGCACAGCTTTCGCCCACCCTGGTATCATAAGAACATCATGTCCGAGCTGATGGGCAACATCTATGGCGTCTATGACGCCAAGCCGCAGGGCTTTGCACCGGGCGGCATCAGTCTGCATAACTGCATGCTGCCCCACGGCCCCGACCGCGACGCGTTCGAGCGTGCCAGCACGGCCGATCTGGGCCCCGAAAAGCTGGACCGCACCATGTCCTTCATGTTCGAGACGCGGTTCCCCCAGCACCTGACCGAATTCGCCGCGCGCGAGGCCCCGATGCAGCCCGACTATGCCGATCTGTGGGCGCCGCTGCAGAAGAAATTCGACGGCACCCCCGGCGTGAAATAGCGCGATGACCCCGCACGCCCCCCGCAGCCAGGTGGCCTCCGCGAACGAACCCGACTGCGATTTTCCCATCGCGAACCTGCCCTATGGGGTCTTTTCGACCCCCGGCACGGCGCGGCGCTGCGGCGTGGCCATCGGGGACCTGATCCTGGATCTGGCCGCCTGCGAGGCGCAGGGCCTGATCGACACGGGGGGCAGTTTCTCGGCCCCGCAGATGAACGACTTCATCGCCCGCGGTCGCGCTGAATGGGACCGCGTCCGGGCGCGCCTGACCGATCTGCTTGGCCCCGACGGGCCGCGCGACCTGCCGCTGGTGGCGATGGACGGCGCTGTCTTGCACCTGCCGATCCGGGTCAGCGAATTCACCGATTTCTATGCCTCGCGGCACCATGCCTTCAATGTCGGCCTGCTGTTCCGGGGGCCTGAGAACGCCCTGCCGCCGCAATGGACGCATATGCCCATCGGCTACAACGGGCGGGCGTCCTCGGTCGTGGTGTCGGGCACCGGGGTCCGGCGTCCCATGGGCCAGGTCGCGGGCGCCCAGGGGCCGGAATGGACCGCCTGCCGCCGCCTGGATCTGGAGCTGGAGCTGGGCGCCATCGTCGGTGCCGACAGCACGATGGGCGACCGGATCAGCGTCCCCCAGGCCGAGGAGATGATCTTTGGCTATGTCCTGCTGAACGACTGGTCGGCGCGCGACATTCAGGCCTGGGAGTATCAGCCCCTGGGCCCGTTCCAGTCCAAGGCACTGGCCACGACGATCAGCCCCTGGATCGTGACGCTGGCCGCGCTGGAGCCGTTCCGCCGGGCCGGGGCGCCGCGCGACAATGACCTGCTGCCTTATCTGCGCGAGGATCGGCCCGGCTTCTACGATCTGACCCTGGGCTGGAGCCTGAACGGGCAGGAGATGGCACGCACGAACTACACCCAGATGTACTGGTCCAGCGCGCAGCAACTGGCCCATCACACGACGTCGGGCTGCCCGATGCGGGTGGGCGATCTGCTGGGGACGGGGACGATCTCGGGGCCCGCGCCCGACCAGACCGGCGCATTGCTGGAGATGACCCAGGGGGGCCGCGTGCCCGTCACCGTGAACGGTGCGCCCCGCACCTTCCTTGAGGATGGCGATCAGGTCGCGCTGTTCGGCTTTGCCCAGGGCGCGGGGTATCGCGTGGGCTTTGGCCCCTGCACGGGGCGCGTGCTGCCGGCGCGGCCGTGATCCGGCGTTAACGGTTCCTTTACCTCGATCGCGCAGGATGGCGGGGCGGGACGGAACCGGTCCCAGGACGATCGAGGCGACATGACAGCATATCACGACAAGACCGACACGAATCGCGCTGCGGCGGACGGCTTCTCGGAGGCCGCGCTGAAGGGCCTGGCCGAGCTGGAGGCCCGCAGCCCGCCCCCCGATGTCGTGACGCAGCCGGCCTATGTCCGCCCCTTTCGCGTCACCGACCGCCTGGGCGCCGATGTCACCGCAGGCGGCGGCCTGATCCGGGACGAGGCCGGGCAGGCGCGCCCGCATTACTGGGGCCACCGGGAACGCCTGCGCACGCGGTTCCTGGAGGGCGGCCATGGCCCGATGCCCGATTACGAGCTGCTGGAGCTGCTGCTGTTCAACGCCATCGCCAAGATCGACGTCAAGCCGCTGGCCAAGCGTCTGCTGGCGGCCTTTGGCGATCTGAACGGCGTCATCGCCGCGTCCGAGCATCGCATCATGCAGATCGAGGGGGCGGATCGCTGGGTCTATCTGCAGCTGCGCGTGGTCGATGCCTTTGCGCAGCGTATGGCGCAGGCGCGGGTGCTGCAACGCGAGGTGCTGTCCTCCTGGGACGCGCTGATCGCCTATTGCCGGACCTGCATGGCGCATCGCGAGACCGAGCAGTTCCGCGTGCTGTTCCTGGACCGCAAGAACACCATGATCGCCGATGAGGCCCTGGGCACCGGCACGGTGGGCCATGTCCCCGTCTATCCGCGCGAGGTGGCCAAGCGCGCGCTGGAGCTGAACGCCAGCGCCGTCATCCTGGTCCACAACCACCCCTCGGGCGATCCGACCCCCAGCCGCGAGGACATCACCATGACCGCCCGCGTGATCGGCGCCTGCGAGGGCATCGACGTCACCGTCCACGACCACGTGATCATCGGCAAGGATGCCGAGGTCTCGTTCCGCGAGAGCGGGCTGATGTGACATGCTGCCCGATGGCCGGGGCGCGTCCCGACCGGCATGGTAGGCCCCATGACCGATGCGCCCCCGACCCGCGTGCTCTATAACGACGCCTGCCCGGTCTGCCGGGCAGAGATCCGGCACTATGCCCGCCATGCCGAACGCGAGGGGCTGCCGATCGCCTTTGACGATCTGGGCTCCGACGCGCTGGCGGGATGGGGCGTGGATGCCGATGCCGCCGCGCGCCGTCTGCATGTGCTGCACGAGGGCCGCGTGAGTTCGGGCATTCCGGCCTTTCTGGTCCTGTGGGCGCGGATGCCGCGCTATCGCTGGCTGGCGCGGGTGATCGGCGCGCCGGTGATCCGGCCGCTGGCGACCGTCGTCTATGACCGGGTGCTGGCCCCGGCGCTTTATCGGCGGCATCTGCGCCGGACGGGGCGCTGAGGGGGCTGCGACGACCTGACGCCAGAAACCGCTTGATCGGCGGGGCCGCAGGCGCGACGCTGATCGGGCGCGGGTTCCAGGAACAAGGATCGTCCCCATGCAGGCAGGCACCGCCCGAAAAGGCGCCCGGATTGTCGATCGCCCCGAATATGCAAGCAAGTTCAGCCCCCTGACCGGGCGCCGCGACACGACCGTGTCAGATGCGGTGGCCGCGATGAAGGCGCGCAACTATGGCTGCATCGTCATCACCGATGCCTCCGACCGGGTCGAGGGGATCGTGACCGAGCGCGACATCATGTTCAAGCTGGTGGCCGAACGGCGCGACCCTGACCACGTCACCCTGTCCGAGATCATGACCGCCGACATCCGCATGGCACGAGAGACCGACAACGTGCTGGACTGGCTGCGCATCATGTCCAACGAACGGTTCCGCCGCCTGCCCGTGGTCGATGCCGAGGGCCGGTTGCAGGCGCTGCTGACCCAGGGCGATTTCGTCAGCTACACCTGGCCCGACCTGCTGTATCAGGCGGGCGGCCTGGCCAAGGCCACGATCCTGGGGCAGCTGCACTATATCCTGACCGGCCTGCTGGCCCTGGGCCTGATCCTGGTGGCGGTGCTGGCGCTGACCTGAACCACGGCTGCGCGCCGTCCGGGACGCTGGTCGGCGGCCTGGGGTGTTCCATCAGACGCGCCATGCCGAAAAGGCAGCACCCCCTTGCTCGGTTCGCTCGGTCTGGCCCGGCTGCAGGATGTGATCGCGAAGGTGGATCAGACGGCGCCACAGGGACAGGTGCCACAGGATCATACTCCCCCGCTCGTTGGAGCATGACCATCGCCGCCGCCAGCGATATCCTGCCTTTCCTGTGCCCGATCGCTGTCATCACCGCGGCCGCGGGATGGTGCTATCCCTGCCGGGGATGGCCACCGTCGCTCTGTTGACGGACAGGGTCTGCACCGGGGCTGGATCACGGCCCCGTGGTGCCGAGGCCCGCTGCATCGACGACAAGCGGCCCGAGGTCTTTGCGCGGCAGGACCTGCAGGTCACCCGGATCAGGGCCATCAGCCTAACGATGCGCAACGACTGTCCGATATGCCGGGCGCAGTTAGGGTCACGGGCTGACAGGGCGAAGCAGCGAGGGCGCCTGGACCTGGAGCGATGTCGGGCGCTACCCCCCCCCACGACGCATCGCACTTCGTCACATGACGGTCGCGACTGGTTGACGGGCGCGGGAGCAGGGCTTCGTATAGGACTGGAACCGCTTCAGTTGTTTGTGCCGGTTCAGGCCGTGCCAGAACAATCGTTGACCTGCAGTCTCTTTTGGCTGGCCGACGTCCATGTGGAATGGCCAAGGGACAGTCAAGGTTGCAACGCAGTCCGGGGTGGTAATGGGTTCGCCGAAAGGGCAATCAGGCCCTTCGTCCCGGCGGGAAATCTTGCGGCAGCCCGGGCCGACATGATTGGACGACCGGTGCATCCCGGCCTGGCGGACGATGATGTCACAGGACCGGATCGGGACACGCTGCCCGCCGTGATAGCAGCGGGCGAGGTCGCGGTGACATATCTGTTCACCCCTGCTGCCGCCTCCGGGACTGTGCATCTGTTCCTGACCCGGACCTGCGGCAAGGCCATCAACGCCGCGCCATAATGTCTACATTTGGTCTGCCAGTCTATTGACTGTCCGGGGCGGGCTTTGTCCGGACATTGACGCCGCCGGGGCGCGGCCATCCTTGGCGATCGGGCCCGCACTCTGACTGCGTGGCTCGTGATGGCACTGCAAAGCAGGCGGACCTGACCAGAATCATGGGCACCAGTCGCAGCGATCCGCCCTGTCCGCCTGCGCCCGCCGGGCCTGAGCCAGGCCAATCACCGGGGAGGGCCCAGATGATCTATGCCAGGGCCCTGAACCGCGCGACACGCGGCCACGCGGTGTTTGGCGCGGGCGATGACCATCATGGGATCGGCACGGACGCGATCAGCGTCACCGGGTCGTGCCCGCGATGCCGACGGTGGCTCGGGGCAGGGTGTCGGCCCCGCCGATGGGGCGTCCTCCTGACGGCGGTCAACTGGCTCCGCAGTCCCTTTCGGTCCCGGATTTTGAAGCGGCCCGTCCAAGCACCGGATCGGCGCGGGGCGCGCCTGCATCATCGCCATCCGCCTGGATCGCTCGTTTGCCAGAGGCGCGGGGGTGGTTGATCCATGACGTGCCGCCGTGGCCTTGTATCGTCGGGGTCGGGTGGTCTGGACAGATACGGGGCGTCAGTCGATCAGCCCGTCATCCTTGATCGTCTTCAACACCAGGAATGTCTGGGCGCCCTTGACCGCGGGCAGGGACAGCAGGTGGTCGTCCAGAAACCGGTTGTAGGCCGGCAGGTCGCGGCAGGTGACGTGCAGGTGGTAATCGGCGGCCCCGGTCGTCGCATAGCAGGCGCGCACCGCAGGCGTCGTGCGGGTCATGCGGATGAAGTCCTGGACCAGCGCCTGGTCGTGCCGCTCCAGGTTGACATGCACGATGGCCTTGAAGTGGTCGCCCAGCGCGTCGTCATCCAGATCGACGGTATAGCGGCGGATTGCGCCCGTCTCCTCCAGCGCGCGCACGCGGCGCCAGCAGGAGGAGGGCGACAGGCCCACCCGCTCGGCCAGGGTGGCGTTGGGGATGCGGCTGTCGCGGCGCAGCTCGGCCAGGATGCGGGCGGTGGGGTCGTCGGCTGGCATGGCGTTCCGGTTTTCAGGGGTTTGGCGGTCAGATTATTCGCCGCGCGGCGATTTGGCCAGCAGTCTGGAGAAAACCTCCAAGGCGTGCAGGGTATCATCGGCGGATGCGCAGGGGGGATATGCGATGACGCGGCATCAGGGACAGTTCGACACCTATCAGCTGGACGACCGCTATGCGCGGGCCGGGGGGCGGGTGTTCCTGACCGGCACGCAGGCGCTGGTGCGGATCATGCTGGATCAGGCGCGCCGTGACCGGGCGGCGGGGCGCAACACGGCGGGGTTCGTGTCGGGCTATCGCGGCTCGCCCCTGGGCGGCGTCGATCAGGAGATGTGGCGCCAGAAGGCCCGCTTGGCCGAGGCCGGGATCGAGTTCCTGCCCGCCGTGAACGAGGATCTGGCCGCGACCGCGATCCTGGGCGCGCAGCAGGCGTCGCTGGCCCCCGACTGCCGGGTCGAGGGCGTGTTTTCCATGTGGTACGGCAAGGGGCCGGGCGTGGACCGGTCGGGCGATGCGCTCAAGCACGGCAATGCCTATGGCAGCGCGCCCAAGGGCGGCGTGCTGGTCGTGGCGGGCGATGACCACGGCTGCGTGTCGTCGTCCATGCCGCATCAGTCGGACGTGGCCTTCATGTCGTGGTTCATGCCGGTGCTGAACCCGGCCTCGGTCGCGGAATACCTGGCCTTTGGCGAATACGGCATCGCGCTGTCGCGGTTCTCGGGCACCTGGGTGGGGTTCAAGGCGATCTCGGTGACGGTGGAATCCGGGCAGTCGGTGGAGTTGCCGCAGGATCGCGTCTTTGCCCAGCCCGATTTCACCGGACCGCCGGGCGGCATCCATGTGCGCCATTCCGACCTGCCCAGCCCCGAGATCGAGACCCGCATCACCCACAAGCTGCGCGCGGTCGAGGCCTTTGTCGAGGCCAACCCCATCGACCGCCGAACCTATGACATCCCCGACGCGCGCTTTGGCATCGTGACCACGGGCAAGGGCCATCTGGACACGCTGGAGGCGCTGCGCCTGCTGGGTCTGGACGAGGGGGCCTGCCGCCGCCTTGGCATCGACATCTACAAGGTGGGCATGGTCTGGCCCTTGGCGCGCCGCGACGCGCTGGCCTTTGTCACCGGCAAGGACGAGGTGCTGGTGATCGAGGAAAAGCGCGGCATCATCGAGAGCCAGTTCAAGGAGTATTTCTATGACTGGCCCGGCGCCAAGCCCCGCAAGATGGTGGGCAAGCACCGCGCGGCGGGCGACCCGCTGCTGCCCTGGACCGGAGAGTTCAGCCCGCTGATGCTGGTCCCGGTGCTGGCCGAACGGCTGTCGCGGTTCTTTCCGGAGGAGGGGCTGGAGGACCGCGCCCGCGCCCTGACCCAGACGCCTGCGCCGGTCCTGTCGGTGCCGGGCGCGGCCCGCACGCCCTATTTCTGCTCGGGCTGTCCGCATAACACATCGACCAAGCTGCCCGAGGGCAGTCAGGCGGCCAGCGGCATCGGCTGCCATGTCATGGCGGGCTGGATGGACCGCGACACGCTTGGCTATGCGCAGATGGGCGGAGAGGGGGTGCCCATCGCCGTGGCGCAGCGCTGGAATGGCGGGCGGCACATGTTCCAGAACCTGGGCGAGGGGACGTGGTATCACTCGGGCTCTCTGGCGATCCGGCAGGCGGTCGCTGCGGGCGGCAACATCACCTACAAGATACTCTATAACGACGCGGTGGCGATGACCGGCGGGCAGCCGGTGGACGGCCCGGTCAGCGTGCAGGCCATCGCCCACAGCTGCCGCGCCGAAGGGGTCAGCCGCATCGCGCTGGTCAGCGACAACCCGCAGGCCTTTGATCTGCGTGACTTTCCGGCAGGGACCACGCTGGATCATCGCGACCGCCTGGACGCGGTGCAGCGCGAATTGCGCGAGATCCGCGGCGTCACCGTGCTGATCTATGAACAGACCTGCGCCACCGAGAAACGCCGCCGCCGCAAGCGCGGCAAGACCCCGGACCCCGCCCGTTTCGCGGTCATCAACGAGGCCGTCTGCGAGGGCTGCGGGGACTGTTCCATCGCCTCGAACTGCCTGTCGGTCGAGCCGGTCGAGACGCCTCTGGGCCGCAAGCGGCGCATCAACCTGTCGTCCTGCAACAAGGATTTCACCTGCCTGGACGGGTTCTGCCCCAGCTTTGTCACCATCGAAGGCGGCCGCCGCCGCAAGCCCGCCCCCGCCGGTCTGGACATGGCCGCCCTGCACGCCGGTTTGCCACAGCCCGACATCGCGGACCTGGACCGGCCCTATGACCTGCTGGTCGCGGGGGTCGGCGGCACCGGCGTTGTGACAGTGGGCGCGCTGATCACCATGGCTGCGCATCTGGAGGGGCGGGGCGCCAGCGTGCTGGATTTCACCGGCTTTGCGCAGAAATTCGGGACCGTGCTGGGCTATGTCCGGCTGGCCCCGCGCCCGGAGGACATCCATCAGGTGCGCATCGACCGCGGCCATGCCGATGCGGTGATCGGCTGCGACGCGGTGGTGTGTTCGTCGCCCAAGGCGTCGGCGCATTACCGCGCGGGCACGCGGGTCGTGCTGAACCGCGCGCCGATGCCCACGGGCGATCTGGTCCTGAACCGAGACGCCGATCTGAAGATCCCTGCGCGCGAGGATCTGATCGCGCGGACGGTCGGCGCGGCGAACCTGCTGGCCTTTGACGCCAACCGCATGGCCGAGCAGCTGATGGGCGACGCGGTCTTTGCCAATATCATGCTGCTGGGCGCGGCCTGGCAGCAGGGCATGGTGCCGGTCAGCGAACTGGCGCTGAAGCAGGCGATCGTGCTGAACGCCGTCGCGGTCGAACGCAACGCGATGGCCTTTGACCTGGGCCGCGTGCTGGCCGCCGACCCCGCCGCGCTGGAGCGTTACCTGGCCGCCCGCGCGACCCCGGCGCCGCAGGGCGCGGAGCAGATCATTGCGCATCGGGCGGGGCTGCTGACCGCCTATCAGGATGCGGCGTACGCGCGGCGCTATGCCGACCGGCTGGCGGTGCTGCGCGCGGCCCTGCCCGAAGGGTCGGAGGCACTGGTCGCGGCGGCGGCGGACAGCCTCTATCGGCTGATGGCCTACAAGGACGAATACGAGGTCGCGCGCCTGCATGCCGACCCCGCCTTCGCCGCCCGCATCGCCGCCGAGTTCGAGGGCGATTACACCATCCGCCACCATCTGGCCCCGCCGCTGCTGCCGCGTGGCAGGGATGGGCGCGGGCGGCCCAAAAAGACCGCGTTCGGCCCGTGGATGCGCCCCGTTCTGCGCGCCCTGGCGCGGCTGCGCCCGCTGCGGGGCAGCTGGGCCGACCCCTTTGCGCGCAGCGCCGACCGGCGGCTGGACCGCGACCTGCTGGCCTGGTTCGAGGGCGTGATGGACCGCGTGGCCCGCGATCACGCGGCCCTGGGGGACCAGGCCCTGACCCTGCTGGCCGCGCCGCAGCAGATCCGCGGCTATGGCCCGGTGCGCCATCAGGCCGCCGACCGGGTCCGCGAACAGGTGGCGGCGATCCTGCGCTGACGCGGTTGTCGCGCGGGCCGGGATGGGGCAGAACCGCCCCATCTCCGCAGGAAGGACCGCCCCATGCAGACCCCGCCTTGCCCCATGGCGCTGGCCCGCGCGCTGGAGCTGACCGCGCCCGGCTTTATCATCACCGTCTATGGCGATGTGGTCGTCCCGCGCGGAGAGGTGCTGTGGATGGGCAGCCTGATCGAGATCTGCGCCCGAGTGGGCTTTGGCGAAAACCAGGTCCGCACGGCGGTGTCGCGGCTGGTGGCCTCGGGTCGGCTGGCGGGGGACCGGCAGGGGCGGCGCAGCTTTTACCGCCTGGCCGATGCCGCGCGGGCCGAATTCGGGCGCGCGACCGCGCTGCTCTATGCCGCCGCGCCGCAGCCGCAGGGCTGGCTGCTGTTGGCGCTGGACGAGGTGTCCGACGATCTGCGCCGCGCGCATCACCTGGCGCCGGTGGGCGGGGCCTGCTGGCTGGCGCCCGATCGCGGCGCGCTGCCTCCCGGCGCGCGGGTGGTGATGCGCGTGCGTGGCGATCAGGACGTGCCGGGCATCGCCGCGTTCTGGGACCTGGAGGCTGTCGCCGCGCGCTATGACCGGATGATCGCCTGCCTGGGGCCGGTGGCGGTGGGCGATGCTGCGCCCGACCATGCGCTGACCCTGCGGCTGCTGCTGGTCCATGCCTATCGCGCGGCGGTGCTGCGCGACCCGTTCCTGCCGCCCGCGCTGCTGCCTGCCGACTGGTCGGGCACCCGGGCGCGGGCGCTGTTCCGCGACCTCTATCTGCGCCTGACGCCGCCCGCCGAGGCCGAGATCGCCCTGCTGCAGGACGCGGAGGGGCCGCTGGCCCGGCAGACAGTAGAAAGCATGAACAGGATCAATATGTTGCGGTGATGATGCGACAACGTCGCATTAAACATTACACAGATAACCAAAAAACTGTTTGACGTGTAATGTTTTGGTGGTATCCCTGTCCTCAAGGGCGGGCCGACCATGCGTGCATGGGCCGGCCCGCGAGGAGAGACCGGGGGAAGACGACATGCAGGATGCTTTCATCTGCGACGCGGTGCGCACGCCGATCGGGCGCTATGGCGGGGCGCTGGCCCAGGTCCGCGCCGACGATCTGGCTGCCCTGCCGCTGCGCGCGCTGATGAACCGCAACCCCGGCGTGGACTGGTCGGCGGTGGACGACCTGATCTATGGCTGCGCCAATCAGGCGGGCGAGGATAACCGCAACGTGGGCCGCATGGCCGTGCTACTGGCGGGCATGCCGGTCGGCGTGCCGGGCACCACCGTGAACCGCCTGTGTGGATCGGGGATGGATGCGGTCGGCATGGCCGCCCGGGCCATCAAGGCGGGCGATTGCGATTTCGTGCTGGCCGGGGGCGTGGAAAGCATGACCCGCGCGCCCTTTGTCATGCCCAAGGCCGACAGCGCCTTTTCCCGCGCCAATGCGGTGTTCGACACCACCATCGGCTGGCGCTTCGTGAACCCGGCGATGAAGGCGCGGTTCGGCGTCGACAGCATGCCCCAGACCGCCGACAACGTCGCCGCCGATTACGGCATCAGCCGCGACGATCAGGACGCTTTTGCCGCCCGGTCGCAGGAGCGGTGGGCCGCAGCCCAGGACGCCGGGCTGTTCGCCGATGAGATCGTGCCGGTCCACGTCCCGCAGAAAAAGGGCGACCCGGTCGTCGTCGATACCGACGAACACCCGCGCCCCGGCACCACCGCCAGCCAACTGGCGCGGCTGCGCGGCGTGAATGGCCCCGACCTGTCGGTGACGGCGGGCAATGCGTCCGGCGTCAATGACGGGGCGGCGGCGCTGGCGATCCTGTCGGAGGGCGCCGCCCGCGCGCAGGGCCTGACGCCGCGGGCCCGCATCGTCGCCATGGCCGCCGCGGGCGTCGAGCCGCGCATCATGGGCATCGGTCCCGCCCCGGCCGCCCGCAAGGTGCTGGCGCGCGCCGGCCTGACGCTGGACCAGATGGACGTGATCGAGCTGAACGAGGCCTTTGCCGCCCAGGCCCTGGCCACGCTGCGCGATCTGGGCCTGCCCGATGACGCGGCCCATGTGAACCCCAATGGCGGCGCGATCGCGCTTGGGCACCCTCTGGGGATGTCGGGTGCGCGTCTGGTCACCACCGCCATGTATCAGCTGCACCGCAGCGGTGGCCGCTATGCGCTGTGCACCATGTGCATCGGCGTGGGGCAGGGCATCGCGATCATCATCGAACGGGTCTGAAAAGGAACGCTTGCCATGTATGCTCAGCTTGTCACGACCGAAGGCTGCACCCCGCGCGAGGGGATGTCCGACCAGGAGCGCGCCTTTCAGGAGCGCATCGACCGCAACGAAAAGATCGAGCCCAAGGAATGGATGCCCGAGGGCTATCGCAAGACGCTGATCCGCCAGATCGGCCAGCACGCCCATAGCGAGATCGTGGGCCAGCTGCCCGAGGGCAACTGGATCGGTCGCGCGCCGACGCTGGAGCGCAAGGCGATCCTGCTGGCCAAGGTCCAGGATGAGGCGGGGCACGGCCTGTATCTGTATTCCGCGGCCGAGACGTTGGGCGTCAGCCGCGACGAGCTGCTGGAGGCGCTGCATTCCGGCAAGATGAAATATTCCAGCATCTTCAACTATCCGACGCTGACCTGGGCCGACATGGGCGCGGTGGGCTGGCTGGTCGATGGGGCCGCGATCATGAACCAGGTGCCGCTGCAACGCACCAGCTATGGCCCCTATGCCCGCGCGATGATCCGCATCTGCAAGGAGGAATCGTTCCACCAGCGGCAGGGCTATGACATCATGATGAAGATGTGCGCGGGCACGCCCGAGCAGAAGGCCATGGCCCAGGATGCGCTGAACCGGTTCTGGTATCCGTCGCTGATGATGTTCGGGCCGTCGGACAAGGATTCGGTCCATTCCGAACAGTCGATGGCCTGGAAGATCAAGATGAACACCAATGACGAGCTGCGTCAGAAGTTCGTCGACCAGACCGTCCCGCAGGCCGAGTATCTGGGCCTGACCGTCCCCGATCCGGATCTGCGCTGGAATGACGACAAGGGCGGCTATGATTTCAGCGAGCCGGACTGGTCCGAATTCTATGCCGTGATCGCGGGCAACGGGCCCTGCAACGCCGAACGGCTTGGCGCCCGCGTCAAGGCCTGGGAGGACGGGGCATGGTTCCGCGACGGGCTGATGGCCCATGCGGACAAGGCCCGCGCCCGGCGTGTCGCCGCAGAATAATTCTCCGGCGGGCCATGCGCCCGCCATCTGCCAGATTTGAGGGAGGAAACCCATGTCCAGCGAATGGCCCCTTTGGGAAGTCTTCATCCGCGGCCAGCACGGCCTGAACCACCGCCATGTCGGCAGCCTGCATGCCCCCGACGCCGAAATGGCGATCCGCAACGCCCGCGACGTCTACACCCGCCGGAACGAGGGCGTGTCGATCTGGGTGGTGCCGTCCAGCGCGATCACCGCCTCCAGCCCGTCGGAAAAGGGGCCGCTGTTCGACCCGGCCAATGACAAGGTCTACCGGCACCCGACCTTCTTCGACATCCCTGCAGAGATCGGACATATGTGATGCCGTCCTTGCCCGATGTGATGACCCCCGCTCTGGAAACGCTGGCCCCCGCCGGTCAGCCCGCCCCCGCCCCGCAAGCGGCCAATCGCGACGCGCTGGTCGAATGGCTGCTGCGGACCGGCGACAACGCCCTGATCCTGGGCCAGCGCCTGTCGGAATGGTGCGGCCACGCCCCCGCGCTGGAGGAGGATATTGCGCTGGCCAACCAGGCGCTGGACCTGATCGGCCAGTGCCAGCTGTGGCTGGGTCTGGCCGGCGAAATCGAGGGCCGGGGCCGGACCGCCGACGATCTGGCCTTTCTGCGCGATGCGGGCGCCTTTCGGAACCTGCTGCTGGTCGAGCGTCCGAACCGCGATTTCGGCCATACGCTGATGCGCCAGTTCCTGTTCGACGTCTTTCACCTGGAACTGCTGGAGGCGGCGCGCCAATCGTCCGACCCGCGCATCGCCGAGATCGCGGCCAAGGCCTGGAAGGAGGCCGCCTATCACCTGGAACGCTCGGCCGATCTGGTGGTGCGGCTTGGCGATGGCAGCGCGGAAAGCCACGACCGGATGCAGGGGGCGCTGAGTACGCTGTGGTCCTTTACCGGAGAGATGTTCACCGATGACGACCATGACCGGGCGCTGGCCGATGCGGGGGTGATACCCTTGCCCTCCAGCCTGCGCCCGGCCTGGGACCGCACGGTCGCGCAGGTCCTGGACGAGGCCACGCTGGCCCATCCGGGCGAGGTCTGGCAACAGGGCACCACCGGCATGGGCGGCGGCAAGCGCGGCGTGCACAGCGAACATCTGGGCCACCTGCTGGCGCAGATGCAGTTCCTGCAACGCGCCTATCCGGGCGCCCGCTGGTGACACAGGTGGCGGTCGACACGGACCAGGTCTGGGACTGGCTGTCGCAGGTGCCCGACCCCGAGATCCCGGTGATCTCGCTGACCGATCTGGGCATCATCCGCGACGTGGCCTGGCAGGGCGACACGCTGGTGGTGGCCGTCACGCCGACATATTCCGGCTGCCCCGCCACCGGCATCATCAACCTGGACATCGAGACCGCCCTGCGCGCCCATGGCATCGACAAGCTGGAGCTGCGGCGCCAGCTGTCGCCCCCCTGGACCAGCGACTGGATCACCCCCGAAGGCCGCGACAAGCTGCGCGCCTATGGCATCGCGCCGCCCATCGACGGGACGGCGGCGGACGGGCGGCTGGCGGGGCGCGTCGCGCGGCTGGCGGGCACGTCGAACCTGGTGATCGCCTGCCCGCGCTGCGGATCGAACGCCACCGAAAAGGTCAGCCAGTTCGGCTCGACCCCGTGCAAGGCCAGCTGGCGCTGCACGGACTGCATGGAACCCTTCGACTATTTCAAATGCATCTGAGGAACGCACCCCAATGGCACGCTTCCACCCCCTGACCGTCACCGAGGTGCGCCGCGAAACGCGTGACGCCGTGGTGCTGACGCTGACCCCGCGCCCCGAGGATCGCGCCCTGTTCGACTTCACCCAAGGCCAGTACCTGACCTTCCGCCGCGATTTCGACGGAGAGGAGCTGCGCCGCAGCTATTCCATCTGCGCGGGCCTGGACGAGGGCTGCCTGCGCGTGGGCATAAAGCGCGTCGATGGCGGGGCGTTCTCGACCTGGGCCAATGAGAATCTGGCGCCGGGCGACCTGATCGAGGCGATGCCGCCGATGGGGCGGTTCTTCACCGCGCTGGATGCGGATGCGGCGCGGCACTATCTGGGCTTTGCAGGCGGGTCGGGCATCACGCCGCTGCTGTCGATCATCAAGACCGTGCTGGCGCGCGAGCCCGGGTCGCGGTTCACGCTGGTCTATGCCAACCGCCAGATCAGCACGATCATGTTCCGAGAGGAGCTGGAGGATCTGAAGAACCTCTATCTGGGCCGCCTGTCGGTGATCCACGTGCTGGAGCAGGAGGGGCAGGAGATCGACCTGTTCACCGGCCGCATCGATGCCGACAAGATGGCGCATCTGTTCCGCGCCTGGATCGACCCGAAATCGGTCGACATGGCCTATATCTGCGGGCCCGAGCCGATGATGCTGGCCATCGCCGCATCCTTGCGCGACCACGGCCTGAATGACGCGCAGATCAAGTTCGAGCTGTTCGCCAGCGGCCAGCCCGGCCGGGCGCGCGCGCCTGCCGTGTCAGAGCAGGCGGTGGCGCCGGGGGCGGGAACGCAGGCCAGCGTGATGCTGGACGGGGCGGTCCGGCATTTCGACATGCCGCGCCAGGGCCAGTCCATCCTGGACGCCGCGCTGTCCGCCAACCTGGACGCGCCCTATTCCTGCAAGGCGGGCGTCTGTTCCACCTGCCGCTGCAAGGTGCTGGAGGGCGAGGTCGAGATGGCCATCAACCACGCGCTGGAGGATTACGAGGTTCGGGCGGGCTATGTCCTGTCCTGCCAGGCCTTTCCGATCAGCGAACGGGTGGTGATCAGCTATGACGAATGACGTGATGGCGCTGCAGGATTATCTGGCGCAGGGCGGCGTGCTGACCGCGCCCGGCAACGTGCCGGCCCGCTATCGCGGAGAACTGCTGCGGCTGATGGGGTCCTTTGTCGACAGCGAACTGGCGGCTTCGGCGGGGTTCGCGGGCGTGATCAACGCGGCACCCGGCATCACCGAACGCATCGCCGCCTGCCGGATCACGCTGGAAAAGGCCGATCACGCCGAACGCGTGTTGAATGTGATGGCCGATTTCGGCACCGATACCGCGCGCTATCAGCGCCAGCATGACTGGGCGGCCCGCGTGGCCCGCGACGCCGATCTGGGGCAGGCGCGGCAGTCAGGCGACATGCGCCTGTCGGTGTTTCACTATCCGCTGACCGGCTGGACCGATGCGGTGGTGATGAACGTCCTGCAGGGGCTGGCCACGGGCGTCCAGATGACCGAGCTGACGCGCCTGTCCTATGGCCCGCTGGCCGACACCTTCCGCCAGATCGCCCCGCGAGAGGCACGCCATGCCACCCTGGGTCTGAACGGGCTGGCACGGCTGGCGGAAAGCGACCCCGAGGGCGTGCGCGCCAGCGTCGATTACTGGATGCCGCGCGTGGCTGCGGGGTTCGGGGTGGCCGGGTCGGCGCGCTTTGACCGGCTGGCGGCCCTGGGCCTGCGCCATCGCACGAACGAGGCGCTTTGCGCCGAATGGCAGGCCATGGCCGCCGCGAACCTGGCCAAGCTGGGCCTTTGACGACCAAGGAAGACCGATGACCATGAATGCTGCACCGCGCCGCCTCGAAAGCCTGATTTGCGGGCGCTGGACCCCCGGCGAGCGTCAGGGCGTCCCCCTGCTGGACGCCGCGACCGGGGCGCTGGTGGCGCATATCGACGCGTCCGGCATCGACATGGGCGCCGCGCTGGACTGGGGCCGCCGCACCGGGGGGCCTGCGCTGCGGGCGATGTCGTTTCACGACCGGGCGGCCATGCTCAAGGCGCTTGGCCTGGCGCTGATGGCCCGCAAGGAGGAATTCTATACCGAAAGCTATCGCACTGGGGCCACCCGCGCCGATGGCTGGGTCGATATCGAGGGGGGCATCGGCACGATGCTGACCTATGCCTCCAAGGGGCGGCGCGAATTGCCCAACACGCGCTTGCTGACAGACGGCGATCTGGAGCCTTTGTCCAAGGATCACAGCTTTTCCGCTCAGCACATCCTGACCCCGTTGCAGGGTGTGGCGGTGCATATCAACGCCTATAACTTCCCGGTCTGGGGGATGCTGGAAAAGATCGCGCCCGCGCTGCTGGCCGGGATGCCCTGCATCGTCAAGCCCGCGTCCCAGACCGCCTATCTGACCGAACTGGTGGTGCGCGCGACCAATGACACCGGCATCCTGCCCGCGGGCGCGCTGCAGCTGATCTGCGGATCGGTGGGCGATCTGCTGGACCATGTCACGGGACAGGATGTGGTGACCTTCACCGGGTCGGCCTGGACGGGGCGCACGCTGCGCAGCCACAAGGCGATCGTCGAGAATTCGACCCGCTTCACGATGGAGGCCGACAGTCTGAACGCCTCGATCCTGGGGCCGGATGCGGGGCCGGGGACGCCCGAGTTCGATCTGTTCGTGCGCGAGGTCGCGCGCGAGATGACCTCGAAGGCCGGGCAGAAATGCACCGCGATCCGCCGCGTGATGGTGCCTGCCGCCCATATCGACGCGGTGCAGGACGCGCTGGCCCTGCGGCTGGCGGGGGCAACGCCCGGCCTGCCTGCGGCAGAGGGCACGCGCATGGGGCCGCTGGCCAGCCTGGACCAGCGAGAGGAGGTCCGCGCCCGCATCCGCGAATTGCAGGCCGTGGCGCACATCGTCGCGGGCGACCCGGACGCGGTGCCTGAGGGGCTGGAGGGCGGGGCCTTCATGGCGCCCGTGCTGCTGCGCGCCGATGATCCGATGAACGCCGTGGCGGTGCATGATTGCGAGGCGTTCGGCCCGGTCGCCACGCTGCTGCCCTATGATGGGGTCGATCAGGCGGTCGCGCTGGCGGCGATGGGCAAGGGGTCGCTGGTGTCGTCCGTCTTCACCGACGACGCCCGGGTGGCCGAGGAGATGGTGCTGGGCCTTGCGCCCTTCCACGGCCGGGTGATGATCGGGAACCGGGTGTCGGCCAAATCCTCGACCGGGCATGGCTCGCCTTTGGCGGGGCTGGTCCATGGGGGTCCGGGCCGCGCGGGCGGGGGAGAGGAGCTGGGCGGCATGCGCGGCGTGAAACACTATATGCAGCGCACGGCGGTGCAGGGCGCGCCCGGCCTGCTCAGCGCGGTGACGGGCCGCTGGTCCGAAGGCGCGCCCGCGCAGACCGGCACCCATCCGTTCCGCAAATCGCTGGCCGAATTGCGCATCGGGGACCAGCTGGTCACCGCCGCGCGCCCGGTCACGCAGGAAGATGTCGAGCATTTCGCCCATTTCACCGGCGACACCTTCTATGCCCATATGGACAGCGATGCCGCCCGCGCGAACCCGTTCTTTGACGACCGCGTGGCGCATGGCTATCTTATCGCGTCCTTTGCGGCGGGGCTGTTCGTCGACCCGGCGCCGGGCCCGGTTCTGGCCAATTACGGCGTGGACCACATGCGCTTTCTGGCGCCGGTCTATTTTGGCGACACGTTGCAGGTCCGCCTGACCTGCAAAGAGATCAACCCCCGCGCTAATGCCGATCATGGCGAGGTGCGGTGGGATTGCCAGGTCACCAAACAGGACGGCACTGTCGCCGCGCAATATGACGTGCTGACCATGGTGGCCAAAACCTGGGGCCAGGCCGCGCAGGCCGCCGAATGAGCCTCTGGGCCTGGGACGGCATCCGCCCGGTGATCGACGGGGCGGCCTTCGTGCACCCGGACGCGACGGTGATCGGGGACGTGATCGTGGGGGCGGGCGTCTATGTCGGCCCCGGCGCGGTGCTGCGCGGCGATTTCGGGCGGATCGTGCTGGAACAGGGCTGCAACGTGCAGGAGACCTGCGTGGTCCATTCCTTTCCCGGCAAGGATGTCGTCGTCGAAAAGGGTGGCCATGTCGGCCACGGCGCGGTCCTGCATGGCTGTCGCGTGGGGCGCAACGCGATGATCGGCATGAATGCCGTGGTGATGGACGAGGCCGATATTGGCGCCAATGCCATCGTCGCGGCGATGGCCTTCGTCAAGGCGGGGGCGCAGATCCCGGCGGGCGCGCTGGCGGTCGGATCGCCCGCCAAGGTCTTGCGGATGCTGACCCAGGCCGAGATCGACTGGAAGACCCGCGGCACCGCCATCTATCAGCGCCTGGCGCTGGAGGCACGCGACCGGCTGACGCCCACCACCGCGCTGGACGCGGTTGAGCCGGACCGCAGGCGCGCCGAGGCGCCGGAATACGACCCGCTGCTGATCGGACGGCGGCTTAGCGCACCGACTTGATGCCTTCCAGGATCAGGGTGGTGGCCACGTCGGCGTAATCTTCGCGCGAGATGCGGCCGCCATCCTTGAACCACATGTAGACCCAGTTCATCATCCCGAAGAGCGACATGGTGACGGGCATCAGCAAGGGCCGTTCGCGGCTGTTCAGATCGGGGTTGATCTGGTCCAGCACGACGGAAAACCGCCGGACGATGCCGCGCTCCAGCGCGGTGATCGCGGCCTTCTGCTCGTCCGACAGGGCGGCGGTGGCGTTCAGCTGGACCTTGTGCTGATTGTCGGCGCCGCGATAGCTTTCCAGAACCGCACCCACCAGCCGCCGCAGCCGCTGATCGGGGACAAGGCTCGGGTCGTCGGCGGCCTCGATCGCGGCGTCCAGCTCCTCCAGATGGGTGGTGATAATCGCGAAGATCAGCGCGTCCTTGCTGGGGTAGTAATGATACAGCAGCGCCTTGGACACCTGCGCGCGGGCGGCGACCTGGGCCATGGATGCCTTTTCCATGCCTTGCTCGGCAAAGACCTGGGCCGCGCTGTCCAGAATGACGCGTTGTTTTTCTTCGAAATCTTGGGCGCGTGTGCGGGCCATGTCAGCCTTTCGTCTTCGGATGGTATCGGCGGCAAGCGGGAGGCCCTGCGGCCCCCCTGCGATGTAGGGCCTGCAGCCCCCGCTGTCATCCGCCGGTCGGTTCTTTCGGGCGGTTGTCGATCACGCGTTTCGCCTTGCCCTCGGATCGGGCAATCGCCGCCGGGTCGCAGACGGTGATCTTGGTCGAGATGCCGACGACCGACTTGATGTGATGGGCCAGCTCGCGCGCGGATGCCGCGCGGGCATCAACGCCGGCCATGGCGGGGCTGCATTCGACATGCACCGTCATCGCGTCCATGCGGCCCGACCGCGTCAGTTCGATCTGGAAATGCGGCGCAAGGCCCGCGCATTTCAGGATCTGCTCCTCGATCTGGGTCGGAAAGACGTTGACGCCGCGCAGGATGATCATGTCGTCGCAGCGCCCGGTGATCTTTTCGATCCGGCGCATGGCGCGGGCGGTGCCGGGCAGCAGCCGCGTCAGGTCGCGCGTGCGATAGCGGACCATGGGCAGGCCCTCCTTTGTCAGCGTGGTAAAGACCAGCTCTCCCATCTGTCCGTCGGGCAGGACCTCGCCTGTGACCGGGTCGATGATCTCGGGGTAGAAATGGTCCTCCCAGACATGCAGGCCGTCCTTGGTCTCGACGCATTCCTGGGCGACGCCGGGGCCCATGACCTCGGACAGGCCATAGATGTCGACGGCCTGCATGTCGAAGGCCTGCTCGATCTCCTCGCGCATGGCGTTGGTCCAGGGCTCTGCGCCAAAGATGCCGATCTGCAGGCTGCTTTTGCGCGGGTCCAGGCCCTGGCGGCGGAACTCGTCCAGGATCGACAGCATGTAGCTGGGCGTGACCATGATGATGCGGGGGCGGAAATCGTCGATCAGCGTCACCTGGCGTTCGGTCATCCCGCCCGAGATCGGCACCACCGTGCAGCCAAGCCGCTCGGCCCCGTAATGCGCGCCGATGCCGCCCGTGAACAGGCCATAGCCATAGGCGTTGTGCAGCATGTCGCCGGGCCGCCCCCCCGCGGCCCGGATCGACCGTGCGACCAGATTGGCCCAATGGTCGATGTCGGCGGCGGTATAGCCGAC
Organism: Paracoccus sp. SCN 68-21; assembly: GCF_001724535.1. Taxonomy (NCBI): domain Bacteria; kingdom Pseudomonadati; phylum Pseudomonadota; class Alphaproteobacteria; order Rhodobacterales; family Paracoccaceae; genus Paracoccus; species Paracoccus sp. SCN 68-21. The sequence goes on from NZ_MEES01000032.1 coordinate 24,704, forward strand.
CACCGTGGGCTTGCCGGTGGTGCCCGACGATCCGTGGATGCGGACCAGCTTTTCGCGCGGGACCGCGAACATGCCAAAGGGATAGGTGTCGCGCAGGTCCTGCTTGACCGTGAACGGGAATTTCGCGATGTCGGCCAGCGATTGCAGGTCATCCGGATGCACGCCATGCGCATCGAACCGCCCCCGGTAAAAGGCCGAGTTCTGATAGACATGGGCCAGCGCGCGTTTCATGCGCGTCAGCTGCAGGGCCGCGATCTCATCGCGCGAGGCGGTCTCGATGGGGTCGAGCATGGTGGTCGGTGCGGTCATGTGGTCCAATGTCTCCTCCCAGAGATGGCTGTTCAGTCGGCCAGGATGCGGCCCTTGACGGTGCGGGAATGGCCACGGAATTCGGCGATGACGGTGCCGTCGGCGCCGGTGACGGTCACGTCATACAGGCCGCTGCGGCCCGGGCGCGCGCGTTCGGTGCCGGTGGCGGTCAGACGGTCGCCCGCACGTGCCGGGGCCAGATAGGTGATCGCGGCCTGCTGTCCGACGCTGCGCTGATCGACGGTGTTGCAGGCGAAGGCAAAGGCGCTGTCGGCCAGCGCAAAGATGAATCCGCCATGCGCGCTGCCATGCCCGTTCACCATGTCGGCGGTGATGGTCATGGACAGCACGGCGCGGCCCGGTCCCACATCCTCCAGCACCATGCCAAGGCGCTGCGAGGCCAGATCCTCGGCCCACATCGCTGCGGCGCAGGCGCGCGCCAGATCGTCATCGGTCATCTCATTCCCCCCGGAACAGGGCGGGCCGCTTTTCCAGGAACGCGGTCACGCCTTCGGCGTAATCGGCGCTGCGGCCCGCCTTGCGCTGGGCATCGCGCTCCAGATCCAGCTGTTCGTCAAGGCTGTTGGTGGCCGCCGCCTGGATCAGCCGCTTGGTCAGGCCCAGCCCCAGGGTCGGTCCCGCCGCCAGCGAAAGGGAAAGCGCGCGGCCCTGATCCATCAGCGCGTCATCGGCCACGGCCTTCCAGATCAGGCCCCAATCGGCGGCCTGCTGGGCGGGCAGGGGTTCGGCGGTCAGGGCCAGCGCCTTGGCGCGCGCCTCGCCCAGGATGCGGGTCAGCGACCAGCTGCCGCCCGCATCGGGGACCAGCCCGATCTTGGCAAAGGCCTGGATGAACCGCGCCGATTGCGCCGCCAGCACGATGTCGCAGGCCAGCGCGATATTCGCGCCCGCGCCCGCAGCGACCCCGTTGACCGCGCAGACGACCGGCTTGTCCAGCGACCGGATCAGCCGCAGCGTGGGGTTGTAATACGTCTCCAGCGTCTGGCCCAGATCGGGGGCGGGGCCGCCCTTGCGCGGGTCGCGGTCGCCCAGGTCCTGGCCCGCGCAGAAGGCACGCCCCGCGCCGGTCAGCAGCACCGCGCGCACATCCGCGTCGTCATGCGCGCGCTGGATGCCGGCGCGCAGGGCCAGGTGCATGTCCTCGGTCAAGGCGTTCAGCCTGTCGGGCCGGTTCAGCACCAGCGTGGCGATGTTGCGCAAATCAGCCCCGAGCATGACTGCCCCCTTTCCCGCCATTCTTCAGCGGACGGCTTCGATCTCGGCCCTGCCAAGGGCCGAGAAGC
>NZ_MEES01000033.1:0-46652 GCF_001724535.1 Paracoccus sp. SCN 68-21
TCTGCGCGTCGGTCAGCCAGTAAAGATTGCTCATCGATCGGGTCTCCTTGCGGAGCCTGAATCACGACAAATGCCTGAAATCAATGGGTCTGGAACCTAAGCCCCTGCGCGACCCCCGCGCGCAGGGGCAGCGCAGAGATGCGGTCAGACCATGCCCAAGGCGGCCTTGTACATGTCCAGGATCGCCTCTTCCTCGGCGATGTCGTCCTTGTCGCGGCGGCGCAGGGCGATGATCTGCTTCATCACCTTGGTGTCATAGCCGCGGGCCTTGGCCTCGGCCATCACCTCTTTCTGGCGTTCGGCGATGTCCTTCTTTTCGGCCTCCAGCTGCTCGAACTGTTCGATGAACTGGCGCAGCTCGTCTGCCGCCACTCCATAAGCCTGATCGTCCTGCATCGGATTCGTCCCCTCTTGCGCATGTGCCCCGCGTGTTAGGCGGTCTTGTCGGGCGGTGCAATCGCCGCTAGGGGACGGGCGCGGCACCCCGCCTGCCTGTCGCCAAAGGAGACGACCATGACCCTGTTCGACTGGATCATCTGGACCGGCGCCGCGCTGACGCTGCTGGGCCTGGGCGCGCTGGTGTGGTGCATCTGGACCGTCAGCCGCGCCCGCGCCAAGGGCCTGGACGACGAGGCTCTGCGCGTCCGCATGCGCGGCGTCCTGGCGGTGAACATGGCGGCCCTGGCCGCATCGGCCATCGGCCTGATGATGGTGGTGATCGGCATCATCCTGGGCCGCTGAGCTCTGGGACCGGACTTGCCGGCCGCCTAAGCCTTGACACATTCGCGAATTGGAATACATCCTGTCCAGGCGACGGGATGAAAGGACACATCATGAACCCGGACTGGATCCTGGGACTGATCGGCGGGCTGATGATCGGCGCGGCGGCGGCCCTGTATATGCTGGGCAACGGACGCATCATGGGGGCCAGCGGCCTGCTGGGCAGCGTGATCGACGGCACGGGCCGCGCCAACCTGGCCGAGCGGCTGATCTTTCTGGCGGCACTGGTGGCCGTCCCCGCGGTGATGGTCGGCACCGGCGCGGCCGAGGCCTCGGCGCCCGTGGCGGGCCTGGGCATGCTGGCGCTGGCGGGGCTGCTGGTGGGCTTCGGCACGCGGCTTGGCAGCGGCTGCACCTCGGGGCACGGGGTCTGCGGCATCTCGCGGTTGTCGCTGCGGGGGATCGTGGCGACGCTGATTTATCTGGGCACGGGGGTGGCTGCGGTGCTGATCGCGCGCCTGATGGGGGGTGCGGCATGACGCGGCTGGTGATCGCCGCCCTGTCGGGCGGGCTGTTCGGCGCGGGGCTGGTGGTGTCGGGCATGACCGACCCGGCCAAGGTGCAAGGGTTTCTGGACCTGTTCGGTGCCTGGGACCCGACGCTGGCCTTTGTCATGGGCGGCGCGGTCGTGGTGATGTTTCTGGCCTGGCGCATCGCCGCAGCCCGCGACCGGTCGGTCAGCGGCGCGCCGCTGCCCGCGATGCCCGAACAGCGGCTGGACGGGCGGCTGATCGGGGGGGCTGCGCTGTTCGGCCTGGGCTGGGGTCTGTCGGGCCTGTGTCCGGGCCCGGCGATGGCGTCGCTGTCCTTCGGCGGGCCGTCGGTCTGGGTGTTCTTTGCCGCGATGGTGGCCGGCATGGCGCTGTTCGGCCTGTGGAGCCGCCGCGCATGAGGGTTCTGGTCCAGCGCGTCGCCCAAGCCTCGGTCTTGGTCGATGACCAGGTCGTGGGGCGCACTGGGCCGGGCCTTCTGGTGCTGGCCTGCGCGATGCAGGGCGACGACCCCGCCACGGTGGACCGGATGGCCGGGCGCATCGCGCGCCTGCGCATCTTTCGCGACGATCAGGGGCGGATGAACCGGTCGCTGCTGGACACCGGCGGGGGCGCGCTGGTCGTTAGCCAGTTCACCCTGGCCGCGGACACACGCAGCGGCAACCGCCCCGGTTTCTCTGCCGCAGCCGACCCCGACACGGGCCGGGCGCTGTATGAACATCTGGCGCAGGCACTGCGCGATCTGGGGATCGCCACCGAAACGGGGCGCTTTGGCGCCGACATGCAGGTGTCGCTGACCAATGACGGTCCGGTGACGATCTGGCTGGACAGTGCGGATCGGGGTTGACTTTCGCGTCATTCTGCCCCATCTCACCCTCATCGCCGTCCGCTGCCGCGTGAGCAGCCCTTGGGCATAGCCCGAGACGCCGACACCCATTCCAGTTTCCCATTCACGCGGGGAGGCAGCAGGCATCCTCGTATCGCGCCTGCACCCCTGCCATTGGCTGCGCGCTGTCGTGCGGCCCCTGCCCTTGCGTCCGATACGGGGGACGCATGGGGACGAAAGATCCTATGGAACAGAACAATACCCGCCTTCGCCCGAATCGTGGTGGCAAATCGACTCCCGCCCGTGCGCCGATCCAGGCCAACGAAGGCCGCCGCGCCCCCGCGCGCGAACCGGTCATCACCGGACCCTTTGCCGATATGGGCATCGACCACCGCATCAACGCGAACATCATCGCGATGGGCCTGACCACGCCTACGCCGATCCAGGAACAGGGCATCCCCGCCATCGTGCAGGGCCGTGACGTGCTGGGCCTGGCCCAGACCGGCACCGGCAAGACGGCGGCCTTCGGCCTGCCGATGCTGACCCGCCTGATCAACTATGGCAAGAAGCCTGACCCCAAGACCTGCCGCGCGCTGATCCTGGCGCCGACCCGCGAGCTGGCCACCCAGATCGCGACGAACATCGACGCCTATGCCGAAGGCACCCCGATCCGGTCGTTCCGCGTCGTGGGCGGCGCCTCGATCAACACCCAGACCGAGCGTCTGTCGCGCGGCGTGGACGTGCTGATCGCGACGCCGGGCCGCCTGATGGACCTGATCGAGCGTCGCGCGATCAGCCTGGAGGCCACCACCTATCTGGTGCTGGACGAGGCCGACCAGATGCTGGACATCGGCTTCATCCACACCCTGCGCAAGATCGCGCGGATGCTGCCGCGCGAGCGTCAGACGCTGATGTTCTCGGCCACGATGCCCAAGCTGATGTCCGAGCTGTCGGACACCTATCTGACCAACCCGGTCAAGGTCGCCGTGAACCCGCCCGGCCAGGCCGCCAAGAAGATCGACCAGGGCGTGCATTTCGTCAGCCAGGGCGACAAGGCCAAGCTGCTGGCCGAATACATGTCCAAGCACACGCAGGAAATGGCGATGGTCTTTGGCCGCACCAAGCATGGCTGCGACAAGCTGGCCAAGCTGCTGGACAGCTGGGGCTTTGCCGTCGCCGCGATCCACGGCAACAAGTCGCAGGGCCAGCGTGAGCGCGCCCTGGAGGCGTTTCGCAAGGGAGAGACCAAGGTCCTGGTCGCCACCGACGTGGCCGCCCGCGGCCTGGATATCCCTGACGTGGCGCATATCTATAACTACGACCTGCCCAACGTGCCGGAAAACTATGTCCACCGCATCGGCCGGACCGCGCGTGCGGGTCGTGACGGTCGCGCCGTGGCCTTCTGCTCGCCCGCCGAGTTGGGAGAGCTGCGCGCCATCGAAAAGGCCATGAAGAACACCATCCCCGTGATCGGGGGCGATGTGCCTTCCGCGGCGGCAGCCGCTGCGGCCGGTCCCGCAGGCGGCCCGCAGCGCGGTCGTGGCAAGCCGATGGACGGGGGTGCGCACAAGCGCCCGGCCCGCCGCCCGTCGCGCGCACCCAAGAGCCGCACGGCCTGATCCTCGCCGCGAAGGCGATCCCAAGACAGCCGCCGGGGCGCGATCCCCGGCGGCTTTCGCTTGTGGCGGGGCTGTCGCGCGGGTATGGCCCACGGCGTCATGGCAAAGCTCTATTTCAACTATTCGACGATGAACGCCGGCAAGAGCACCTTGCTGCTACAGGCATCCTACAACTATCGCGAACGCGGCATGGACACGCTGCTGCTGACGGCGGCGCTGGACGACCGCGCGGGCCAGGGCCGCATCGCCAGCCGCATCGGCATCGCGGATGAGGCCGCCTCGTTCGACAGCGCGACCGACCTGATGGCGCTGATCGCGGCCAGCCTGCCGCGCCCGGCCTGCGTCTTTATCGACGAGGCGCAGTTCCTGACCCGCGACCAGGTTTGGCAGCTTGCCCGCGTGGCCGATGATCTGGGCATTCCGGTCATGTGCTATGGCCTGCGCGTCGATTTCCGCGGAGAGCTGTTCCCCGGATCGGCGGCCCTGCTGGCCCTGGCCGATGACATGCGCGAGGTCCGCACCATCTGTCATTGCGGCAAGAAGGCCACCATGGTCATCCGCCAGGACGATCAGGGCCGCCCCATCACCGAAGGCGCGCAGGTGCAGGTCGGCGGGAACGAGACCTATGTTTCTCTGTGCCGGCGTCATTGGCGCGCGGCGGTGGGGGCCTGATCACGTTTTTCGCGGCGCTTTCAACGCGCGTTGCGGGCACGCAGAGGTTGATGTAACCATTGCGGAAAACAGGCAAGGGGACACATCATGCGCACATTCCTGATCTGGATCGCCGCGGCGCTGGCCATGGCGGCCCCCGCGCGGGCCTTTGATACCGCGGCCACGTCGGCCTGGGTCTATGACGTCCAGTCGGGAACGGTCCTGATGGAAAAGAACGCCGACGTGCCTCTGCCCCCGGCCTCGATGTCCAAGCTGATGACGCTGACCATGCTGTTCGAGGCCCTGCGCGACGGTCGCGTGGCGATGGACACGACCTTTCCCGTTTCGGAAGAGGCATGGCGGATGGGCGGCTCCAAGATGTTCGTCGAACCCGCCGACCGTCCCACCGTCGAAGAGCTGATCTATGGCATCATCATCAACTCCGGCAATGATGCCTGCGTCGTGGTGGCCGAAGGGCTGGCCGGCAGCGAGGACGCCTTTTCCCGCCTGATGAACGAACGCGCCGCCCAGCTGGGCCTGACGCATACCACGCTGACCAACAGCTCGGGCTGGCCCGACCCCGGCCACCGCATGTCGATGGAGGATCTGGGGCTGCTGGCGGATTACATGATCCGCGAATTCCCGGACCTCTATCCGATCTTCGCGATGACCTCGTTCAACTACAAGGACCGGGTGCCCTCCAATGCCCGCAACCGCAACCCGCTGCTGGCCATCGGGGCGGCGGACTGGACTGCCGACGGGCTCAAGACCGGGCACACCCAGGAGGCCGGATACGGTCTGGTCGGCTCGGCCATCCAGGACGGGCGGCGGGTGATCTTCGTCATCAGCGGGTTGCAATCGGACCGCGCGCGGGCCGAGGAATCGGAACGTCTGGTCAATTGGGCGTTTCGCCAGTTCACCATGCAGAGCCTTGTTCCTGCAGGGGAAACGGTGGTCAGCGCGCCCGTCTGGCTGGGCACCGCCAGCCGCGTTGGCCTGACCACCGCCAATGGCGTGAACGTGCTGGTCCCCGCGGGCGTCCAGGACAAGGTCCGGGTCGAGGTCGTTTATGACAGCCCCATCCCCGCCCCCATCGCGCGCGGCGACCGCTTGGGCCAGCTGGTCGTGACCATCCCCGGCACCCGCGACACGGTCACGCCGCTGATCGCCACCCAGGACGTTCCCGAGGCGGGCTTTCTGGGCCGCATGAAGGGCGCCGTGATGCAGCTGGGTCAGCGCGCCATCACCGCCGTCACCGGCTGATGCTGATCAGCCTGGAAGGCATCGACGGCTGCGGCAAATCCACCCAAGCCCGCCTGCTGACCAACGCGCTGCGCGCCGAGGGCCGCGACGTGGTGCTGACCCGCGAGCCCGGCGGCAGCCCCGGCGCCGAGGAGATCCGCCGCCTGCTGGTCGAGGGTTCCGGCGAACGCTGGTCGCCCGAGACAGAATGCCTGCTGTTCACCGCCGCCCGCCGCGATCATCTGGAACGCACCATCCGCCCCGCGCTGCAGGCTGGCCGCGTGGTGGTGACCGACCGCTTTGCCGACAGTACCCGCGTCTATCAGGGCGCGGCGCGGGGTGATCTGCGGGACATGGTCGACCGGTTGCATGCGCTGATGATCGGGGTCGAGCCGGACCGGACCTTCGTCATCGACATCGACCCTGCGACGGGGCTGGCGCGGGGCAACGCGCGTGGCGGCGCCGAGGATCGGTTCGAAAGCCTGGGCCTGTCGTTCCAGCAGCGTCTGGCGACGGGGTTCCGCGCGCTGGCCGCCGAATATCCCGACCGCGTGCGCCTGATCGACGGCAGCGGCAGCGCGGATGACGTCTCCGCCCGCATCCTGGCCGCGCTGTGAAGACCGCCCCCGACGACATTCCCGAACCCGACCGGGTTCCCGGCGCGCCCCATCCACGCCACGCGCCCCGCGTGATCGGGCAGGATGCAGCGGTGGCGTCTTTCCTGCAGGCCGCACAGGGCGAGAGGCTGCATCACGCATGGCTGCTGACCGGGCCGCGCGGCGTGGGCAAGGCGACGCTGGCCTGGGCCATCGCGCGCTGGCTTTTGGCCGATACCGGGCGGGCCGATCTGTCCGTTGACCCCGACACCCCCGAGGCCCGCCGCATCGCCGCCCTCTCCGAGCCGCGCCTGGCCCTGATCCGCCGCCCCTGGGACGACAAGACCAGCCGCCTGCGCGCCGAGATCACCGTGGACGAGATCCGCCGGCTGCTGTCCTTCTTCCACCTGTCGGCCGCCGAAGGGGGGCGCCGCGTCGCCATCATCGACGCCGCCGATGAGATGAACACCGCCGCCGCCAACGCCCTGCTGAAGGTGCTGGAGGAGCCGCCCTCCGACGCCCTGATCCTGCTGATCGCGCATCAGCCCGCGCGGCTGCTGCCCACGATCCGGTCGCGCTGCCGCACGCTGCGCCTGTCGCCGCTGCCGCCGCGCCAGATGTCCGCGATTCTGTCCGACATGGGCCTGAACGAGGATGCCGAGGCGCTGTCGGCCCTGTCCGACGGATCGGTCGGAGAGGCGCTGCGGCTGGCGGGTCAGGGGGGGCTGGACCGCTATCAGGCGCTGGTCGATCTGTTCGTGACCCTGCCCCGGCTGGACCGGGTGGCCGCGTCGAAATTCGCCGACGGCGCAGCGGGGCGCGCGGGCGCCGATGGCGATCCGTTCGACCTGACGATTACCGTGCTGGACCGCTTCGTGACACGGCTGGCGCGCGCGGGTCTGATGGGCGCGCCCCTGCCCCAGGCCGCGCGCGGCGAGGGTGCGCTGATGGCGCGCCTGTCGCCCGACGATCACGCCGCCCGCATCTGGGCCGAGGCGCAATCCCGCCTGTCGGCGCGCGCCCGCACGGGTCGGGCGGTCAACCTTGACCCTGCCGCGCTGGTCATGGATATGGTGCTGGAACTGGCGCAGCTGCCGCCCGCGCAAGCGTCCCTGACCAAGGCCTGACCGATGACCGATGCGGCCCTCCGGCTGACCGACAGCCATTGCCACCTGGATTTTCCCAATTTCGACGGCGAACATTCCGCCCTGATTGACCGCGCCCGCGCCGCGGGCGTCGGGCGCATGGTCACCATCTGCACCCGCCTGCGCCAGGAGCCCGCCGTCCGCGCCCTGGCCGACGCCCATGACGGCGTCTTCTACGCCGCCGGCACCCACCCGATGAGCGTCGCGTATGAGCCAATGGCCACTGTCGATCAACTGGTGGCCCTGGCCGAACACCCGAAATTCGTGGCCATCGGGGAAACCGGGCTGGACTATCACTATACCGCCGACAGCGCGCAGGCCCAGCAGGACAGCCTGCGCATCCACATCCAGGCCGCGCGCCTGACCCGCCTGCCGCTGATCATCCACGCCCGCGACGCCGATGACGACATGGCGCGCATCCTGGCCGAGGAACACCGCGTGGGTGCCTACAGCTGCGTCATGCACTGCTTCAGCTCGACCCCGGTGTTGGCACAAGCCGCGCTGGATCTGGGGTTCTACCTGTCGATGTCGGGCATCGCAGCCTTTCCGCGGTCGCAGGATCTGCGCGACATCTTCAAGGCCGCGCCCCTGGACCGCATCCTGGTGGAAACCGACAGCCCCTATCTGGCTCCGCCCCCCCATCGCGGGCGCCGGAACGAGCCCGCCTATGTCGCCCATACCGCCGCCGTGGGCGCGGACCTGTTCGGCCTGACCCTGCCCGATTTCGCCGCCCGGACCGAGGCGAATTTCGACCGCCTGTTCTGGAAGGCCGCCCGATGACCGACACGATCCGCGCCACGATCCTGGGCTGCGGATCGTCGGGGGGCGTGCCGCGCCTTGGCAACCGATGGGGCGATTGCGACCCGGCGAACCCCCGGAACCGCCGCCGCCGCTGTTCGCTGCTGGTCGAACGCGACGGGCCGGGCGGCACCACGCAGGTGCTGATCGACACAGGCCCCGATCTGGTGCCGCAGATGCTGGACGCGGGCGTGGCGACGCTGGATGCGGTGGTCTATACCCACGCCCATGCCGACCATGTCCACGGCATCGACGACCTGCGCCAGTTGGTCTTCAACGCCCGCCGCATCCTGCCGCTCTGGGCGGACGACCCCACGGCCGAGGCGCTGACCACCCGTTTCGGCTATGTCTTCCAGACGCCCGAGGGCAGCCAGTACCCCCCCATCTGCGCCCTGCACCCCATAACCGGCCGCATCACCATCGACGGGCCGGGCGGCGCGATCACGCTGATCCCCTTCCGTGTCCAGCACGGAGAGATCACCGCCCTGGGCTTTCGCATCGGCGGGCTGGTCTATCTGCCCGACGTGTCCGACATACCCGACACCGCCTGGCCGCTGATCCAGGACGCGCCGGTCTTCGTCATCGACGCCCTGCGCCCCGAGCCTCATCCCAGCCACGCCCATCTGGACCTGGCGCTGAACTGGATCGCCCGCGCCCGCAGCCCGCGCGCCGTGCTGACCAACATGCATATCGAGATGGACTACGCCGCCGTCGTCGCCCGGACCCCGCCCCATGTCGAACCCGCATTCGACGGCATGCGGATCGTGACCACCGCCCACAGCCCCGACCTGCCCCCCGCCGCATGAGCGTCCTCTTCACGATCATCCTGCCGGTCTTCCTGATCGTGGGCTTCGGCTATCTGGTGACCTGGCGCGGCTGGTTCAGCGCGGCGGGCGTCGACGGGCTGATGAGCTTTGCCCAGAATTTCGCCGTGCCCGCGCTGCTCTTCGTGTCGATGGCCCGGCTGGATCTGGGGACCGAATTTCGCGCCCAGCTGCTGATCCCCTTCTATGCCGGGGCCTTCGCGGCCTTCGGTGCGGGCTGGGCCGGGGCGCGCTGGCTGTTCCGCCGCCCCCCGGTCGATTGCGTGGCGATCGGCTTTGTCTGCCTCTTCTCGAACACGCTGCTGCTCGGGGTGCCGATCACCGAACGCGCCTATGGCCCCGACGCGCTGGCGGGCAATTGGGCCATCATCGCGCTGCATTCGCCTATGCTCTATACGTTTGGGATCACGGTGATGGAATTCACCCGCGCCCGCGGCAGCGGCCTGTCCGTCGGACGCGTGGCGCTCAAGGCGCTGACGGGGGTGCTGCGGACGTCCCTGGTGATCGGCATTCTGGCGGGGCTGTCGGTGAACCTGCTGATGCAGGCAGGCCTGGCGCTGCCGCAGGGGTTCTGGGACGCGGCCGACATGATCGCCCGCGCGGCACTGCCTGCGGCGCTGTTCGGGCTGGGCGGCGTTCTCTATCGCTATCGCCCCGAGGGCGACATGGCGACCATCGCGATGTGCTGCGCCGCCTCGCTGCTCGTCCACCCGGCGATCACCTTCGGCACGGGATGGCTGCTGGGCCTCGACCGCGACGGCATGCGCTCGGCGGTGCTGACCGCGTCGATGGCCCCCGGGGTGAACGCCTATCTCTTCGCCAACATCTACGGCGCCGCGCGGCGGGTGGCGGCCTCCAGCGTCCTGATCGCCACGGCCCTCTCGACCCTGTCCGTCTGGATGTGGCTGGCGCTTCTCCCTTGACATGACGCGGGGGTCCGGGTGGCCGCAGGCTCCCCGGCGGGGGGTGCGGGGGGCTGGCCCCCCGCCGTCGGCACGCGCAACGCCCCCAGAGGCTCCTCCAACGCCCGCTCCTCATAGCCGAAATGCGACCGGATCGCCCGGTCCAGCACCGCGAAATCCGCGGCGCAGCGTGCGAACCCCTCCGCCCCCGGCGACGCCGCCAGATCGCGCGCCGCCTCGTGCAGGGCGCCGATCAGCCCGTGGATCACCGCATGCTCGGCCTTCAGCCGCGCGATGACCGGCGCCAGAACCGCGCCGCCCCGATCGGCCAAGGCGGGGAACATCCACTGCTCCTCAATGTCATGGTGGTTCTGCAGCAACGCGCAATCACGCCCGCAGGCGGTGCCGAACAGCGCCATGTTGCGCGCCAGCTGCGTCCCCGCCACTGCCGGTGCCAGATCGGCGGCATTCCCGCTGCCCGCCCTGATCGCATCCAGCAGCCGTGCCACCGCGTCCAGCTCGGCCCGATACATGTCGTGGATCGTGGCCAGACGGCGGCCATGGGCGCGCTCGGCCCGCGTGATCGCGGGATAGACGGGCGGCGCGGGCCGCGCGTCCTCGTCCTCCAGCTCCTCGGGCGTCATCGCGGCGTGACGCCCCGGATGCGCTCGGACCGGCGGCGCAACAGCTCGACCGTGGTCAGAAGCGCGATCGAAAAGATCACCAGCAGCGTCGCCACCGCCAGGATGGCAGGGCTGATCTGCTCGCGGATGCCGTTCCACATCTGCCGTGGAATGGTTTGCTGCTCGGGCCCGGCGATGAACAGCACCGCCACCACCTCGTCGAAGGACGTCACGAACGCGAACAGCGCCCCCGACACCACCCCTGGCAGGATCAGCGGCATCGTCACCTTGAAGAACGTGGTCCGCGGATTGGCCCCCAGGCTGGCCGCGGCCCGGTTCAGCGACTGATCGAAGCCAACCAGCGTCGCCGTGACCGTGATGATCACGAAGGGAATGCCCAGGGTCGCATGGGCCAGGATCACCCCCAGATAGGTGCCCGCCAGCCGCCCGCATTGCGGGTCCAGCCCGATCAGGGTCAGCAGCTCACAGGGGTTCGAGTAGAAGAAGAACATCCCCGTCGCGGTGATGATCAGCGGGACGATCATGGGCGAAATCAGGATCGCCATGATCGCGCGGCGGAACGGCATCTCCGGGCGCGACAGGCCCAGGGCCGCCAGCGTCCCCAGCACCGTGGCCACGATGGTCGAGAACACCCCGATGATGATCGAGTTCTTGGCCGCCTTGATCCAGTTGGCGTTGTTCCAGGCATCCGACCAGAAGGCCCAGCCCTCGGCCTGCGGGTTCTGCATCCCGAAGGTCAGCAGGCTGGAATACCACCGGGTGCTGTAGCCCTCGGGGTCAAAGGACAGCATCCGGTCGGTGAAGGTGAAATAGGGCTCGGCATTGAAGGACAGCGGGATGATCACGATGATCGGCGCGATCAGGAAGACAAAGATCAGCGCGCAGATCGTCAGGCGGGTGTAATGCCACAGACGCTCCAGCGGGCTGGCATAGGTCGGAACGGCCATGCGTTTACCCCAGTTTCAGGTTGTCGACGCCGACAAGGCGATCATAGAGCCAATAGAGCACCAGCACCGCGCCCAGCAGCAGGGCTGCCAGCGCCGCGGCCATGGACCAGTTCAGCGTGCCCGTCATATGCGAGGCGATCATGTTCGAAATCAGCTGCCCCGACGATCCGCCGACCAGCGCGGGCGTGATATAGTACCCGACCGCCAGGATGAAGACCAGCATGGCCCCCGCCCCCAGCCCCGGTAAGGTCTGCGGGAAATAGACGCGGCGGAACGCGGTCCAGCTGGTCGCCCCCAGGCTGCGCGCCGCGCGGACATAGGACGGGTTAATCGTGCGCATCACCGAATACAGCGGCAGGATCATGAAGGGCAGCAGGATATGCGTCATCGCGATGATCGTGCCGGTCTGGTTATAGATCATCTGCAACCGCTGCCCGCCGCCGATCACGCCCATCCAGACCAGGATGTCGTTGATCACGCCCTGCTGCTGCAGCAGAACCATCCAGCTGGTGGTCCGCACCAGCAGCGACGTCCAGAAGGGCAGCAGCACCAGGATCATCAGCAGGTTCGACTGCCGCATGGGCAGCGTCGCCAGCAGGTGCGCGATGGGAAAGCCCAGAACAAAGGTCAGCGCGGTGATCACCGCCGACAGCCAGAAGGTCCGCCAGAACAGGGTCACATAGATCCGCTGCTGTTCGGCGACCTGCTGGACGCGGCCCTCATCGTCGCGGGTGCGGTCCACGGCGGCCAGATAGAAATTGGCGGTGACGGGGGTCGAGGCCTCGCGCATCACCGACCACAGGCGCGGATCGCCCCAGGTCTCGTTGATCTCCAGCAGGGCCTCGCGGTAGGGGGGCTCCAGCCCGCCGCGGACCTGGCGGCCCGTGGCGGTGAACAGCGACCGCGTGCCCGGCATGTCGTAATTGACCCGCGTGCCCACCACGCCGATGCTGCGCGCGTCGGCGCTGGCGACCAGATCCTGGGCCAGCGCGGCCCACGCCGCGTCGTTGGGGTCGGTGCCGCGTTCGGTGGCCGCGAACCAGGCTGAGACCTGGGGCATATTGGCCGAGAATCCGTCATTATAGAAGGACCGCTGCAGCATCTGCCCGATCGGCACCACGAAGGTGATGACGACAAAAGCCAGCAGCGGCAGGACCAGCAGAAAGGCCCGCCTGCGCGCGCGGCGCTGGCTGCGCACCAAGGCGCGGGCCAGCGGCTTGCCGTCGGCGGTGGTCAGCAGCCCCTGCCCCACCCCGGATGCGGTGGTCGCGATGGCGGCATGTGGATCAAGTGCGGCGTTCGCCATGTCGTCCCCGGCAGTCAGGGCCGCCACCCCTTGATGGGGCGGCGGCGTTTCGGATCAGGAGGAGGCCAGCCAGCTGTTGAAGCGTTCGGTCAGCTCGGCGGCATGATCGGCCCAGAATTCCGGGTCGTCCATCACGGCATTGGCCAGCGCCTCGGGGCTGGTGGGCATGTGCGGGCCCATCTCGGTCACGCCGTCCTGATAGAGACCGACCAGCGAGGCCGAGGATTTCCGCGCCGGACCATAGGCGATATAGCGCGCCTGATCGGCCAGCCGCTGCGTGTCGGTGGCGAATTTCAGGTATTCCATCGCGGCTTCGGGATTGGGCGCATCGACCGGGATCACGAACATGTCCATGTCCATGTACTGCCCGTCCCAGATGATCTCGAAGGGCTGGTTCTCGGCCACCATCGCGTCAAAGACGCGGCCGTTATAGACGGTGGTCATGCTGACCTCGCCATCGGCCAGCAACTGCACGGGCTGGGCGCCGGCCTCCCACCAGACAGTGTCGGCCTTGATCGTGTCCAGCTTGTCGAAGGCGCGCTGCACGCCCTCATCCGTGGCCAGCTGGTCATAGACCTCGGCGGCGGGGACGCCATCGGCGATCAGCGCCAGATACAGCGTGCGCTTGGGGTTTTTGGGCAGGCCGCGCTTGCCGGGGAAGGTCTCGGTGTCGAAGAAATCGGCCGCCGTGGTGGGCGCGTCGCCCTCGAACTTGGTGGTGTTATAGCTGATGACCGTGCCCCAGACGATGTTGGCCACGGCGCAATCCAGCAGCGCGCCGGGCACGAAATCGTCCACCGCGGGGGTTCCGTCAGGGGCGGCGGGCAGGCTGGCGGGGTCGATCTCGACCAGCGCGCCCTCGTCGCACAGGCGGATCGCGTCGCTGACCTCGACGTCAAAGACGTCGCCGCTGACGTTGCGCGCCTCGACCTGCGCGCGCAGCGGCGTGGCGGGGTTGTCGGCGGCGAGCATGTTGACGCGGATGCCCGTCTCGGCGGTGAAGGGCTTGTTATAGGCCTCGACCTGGCTGACCTCATAGGCGCCACCCCAGGAGACGACATTGACCTCCTGGGCGGTGGCTGCAAAGGCGAACCCGCCAAGGGCGGTCGACAGAATAAGCGTGGTTTTCACGGTGGTTTTCTCCCGGTTGGATGGTCTCGGGCTGTTGCGCCCGTTGTCATTGGCCCCCTGCGGGGCGATCCGGGCGGCGCGTGGCCGCCCGGGACAAGGCGGGATCAGCTGGCCAGCCAGCTGTTGAACCGCTCGTTCAGCTCGGCGTCGCGGTCGACCCAGAATTCCAGATCGGAGCCCAGCGCGCCTTCCATGTTCGCCTCATAGGTGGGCAGGTTCGGGCCCATCGGCTGATCGGTGCCCTCGATATTGCCGACCATCGCGGCGGCCGACCGACGCGGCGGGCCATAGCTGATGAATTCGGCCGCGCGGGCCTGGGGTGCGGGGGCGGTGGTCCAGGCGACGAATTCCAGCGCCTGTTCCAGGTTCGGCGCGCCGGTGGGGATCACCCAGCCCTCCATCTCGTAGATCTGGCCGTCCCAGATGATCTCGAAGGGCTGCCCGTCGGCCTGGGCCGCGTTGAAGATGCGCCCGTTGAAGGCATAGGCCATGCTGACCTCGCCATCCGCCAGCAGCTGCGGGGGCTGGGCGCCGGCCTCCCACCAGATCACGTCGGTCTTGATCGTGTCCAGCTTTGCAAAGGCGCGATCCACGCCCTCAGGAGTAGCCAGCACCTCATAGACCTCGGCGGCGGGCACGCCATCGGCCATCAGCGCCAGCTCCAGGTTGAACTTGGCGCCCTTGCGCATGGTGCGCTTGCCCGGGAAGGCGGCCGTGTCAAAGAAATCCGCGGGGCTGGCGGGCTTGGCCTCGGGGAATGCGCTGTCGTTGAAGGCCAGGACCATCGAATAGACGTCCGTGCCCACAAAGCACTCGGTCACCGCGCCCTCGATGAAATCGTCCATCGCCGCGGTGCCGTCCTCGGCGGGCAGCAGGATGGCGGGGTCGATCACCTCCAGCGCGCCCTCGTCGCACAGACGCACCGCATCGGCATATTCGACGGATGCCACGTCGATGCTGACATTGCCCGCCTCGACCTGGGCCTTGATGGGCGTGGCGGGGTTGTCGGCGTCGGACATGACGACGCTGATGCCGGTTTCGGCGGTGAAGGGCTTGGCATAGGCCTCCAGGTGGCTGTTGCCATAGGCACCGCCCCAGGACAGCAGGTTCACATCAGCCAGCGCCGGTCCGCCGACCAGGCCGATCGCGGTGCTGAGGGCCAGAAATCGTTTCATTGCAAGGTCTCCGCTTGGACAGTCAGATCGGGTCGAGGGCGCGGGCATCCTGCGGATGCCAGCCGATGCGGATCACCTGGCCGGGGTCCAGACGGGTCTGGCCGATGGTGTTACGCATCTTCATGACGAAATTGTCGCTGCCCGCCACCTTCAGGCGGGCGCGCAGGATGTCGCCCATATAGATCACCTCGACCACATGGGCCTCGATGGTATGGGCGCCGGGGGGCATCATCTCGGGCTTGAACTCGACCCGCTCGGGGCGGATCGAGACGGTGGTGCGCTGACCCTTCTCGCGGATGTTCACGGCGGTGGCGTCGATCACCCCGCCGCCGTCCAGCCGGACCAGGGCCTTGTCGCCGTCCAGCTGCTCGATCACGCCGGGCAGGGCGTTGTTCTCTCCGATGAAGCTGGCGACAAAGCTGTTCTCGGGGCGCTCGTAGAGGTCCGAGGGCGCGGCCAGCTGCTGGATGCGCCCGTCATTGAAGACGGCGATGCGGTCCGACATAGTCAGCGCCTCGCCCTGGTCATGGGTCACATAGACCACGGTGATGCCCAGCCTTTCGTGCAGATGCTTGATCTCGAACTGCATATGCTCGCGCAGCTGCTTGTCCAGCGCGCCAAGCGGCTCGTCCATCAGCACCAGCTCGGGGTCAAAGACCAGCGCCCGGGCCAGGGCGATGCGCTGCTGCTGGCCGCCCGACAGCTGGGCGGGGCGGCGATTGGCGAACTTGCCCATCTGCACCATGTCCAGCGCGCGGGCGACGCGCGTGTTGCGCTCGGCCGAGGACATGCCCCGCACCTCCAGCGGAAAGGACAGGTTCTCTCCGACAGTCATGTGGGGGAACAGCGCATAGTTCTGGAACACCATGCCGATGCCGCGCTTGTGGGGCGGCACCTGGTTGATCGGGCGCCCATCCAGGCGGATCTCTCCGTGGGTGGCGGTCTCGAAACCCGCCAGCATCATCAGGCAGGTCGTCTTGCCGGAACCGGACGGTCCCAGCATGGTCAGGAACTCTCCCTTGGCGATGGAAAGATTCAGGTCTTTGACGACAAGCGTCTGTCCGTCATAGCTTTTTTGCACATGCTCGAAGGCGACGAAAGCGTCGCCGTGGCGGTCGTCCAGCAAAAGGCGCTCTCCCTGTTGTCGTTGGTTATTCAGCGCAAGGGAGAGGTTACGCGCCGCCATCCGCGGCTGGCAACACCAATTACGACATTCCATGACGCGAACGCGTCGCGCCCGGCAACCCCGGGGGGCGCACCGGGCGCGGACCTGCACGACATGCAGGGAAGCCGGGGCGCTGCCTGTTAATCAGGCAACGCGCAAAGCTCAATCGGGGCGCTTGGGGCCCTTGCGATGCGGCTTGGCGGCCGGGGCCTTGTCGGCGCGCGGCTTGGCCCAAGCCGGTTTCGGGCCTTTGGCGGCGCCGGCGGCGGCGGGCTTCTTCTTCCAGGCTTTCACGGCGCCATGGGGTCCGGCGTCGCGCGGGTCGGCGGCGGGGGCCTCATCAGGGACCCAGCCTCCGCGCGCGGCCTTCACCCGGCTCTGATGGCCCTCGTCCGACGCGACAGGCTTGGCGCGGGGCGCGGGCTTGCGGCCTTCGGACCGGTTGTCGGTGCGCGGTGCGCGCGGGGCGCGTTCGATGGGCGCATCCAGATCCGGGGCGCCGTCCATGCGGCGCATGGTGACCTCGTCGCTGATCTCGATGAAATCGCCGAACCGGCTGGCCTGGTCGGCCGCGATCTGGACATAGGACAGGTCCTGCTTGACGCGGATCGCGCCGATGCCGTCGCGGGTGATGCCGCCCGCATCGCAGATCTTGGGCAGCAGCCAGCGTGCCTCGGCCCGACCCGAATGGCCGACCGACAGCGTGAACCAGACCGATGGTCCGAATTCGCGCTGCGGCCGCGGCGCCATGGGCGTGGGCGGGGCATGGGCCTCGGACAGCTCCTCGGCGGCGGGGCGGCCTTCGCGCCACATGCGCAGGAAGGCGGCGGCCACCTGCTCTCCGCCGAACTGCTCCAGCAGCTGGGCGGCCAGGGGCGCATCCTCGCCCGCGGGCTCGTGCAGGCCGGGGTGGTCCAGCATGCGCTGATCGTCGCGGGCGCGCACCTCATCCGCGGTGGGGGCATCCAGCCATTCGGCGGTCACCTTGGCGTTCTGCAGCAGGCGCTGCGCCCGCCGGTAATCGGCCGAGGGCACGATCAGCGCCGAGATCCCCTTGGACCCCGCGCGCCCCGTCCGGCCCGAGCGGTGCAGCATCGTGTCGGGGTTGGTCGGCAGATCGGCATGGATCACCAGCTCCAGCCCCGGCAGGTCGATGCCGCGTGCGGCCACGTCGGTGGCGATACAGACCCGGGCACGCCCGTCGCGCAGCGCCTGCAGGGCGTGGGTCCGCTCCTGCTGGGACAGCTCACCGGACAGGGCCACGCATTTGAAGCCGCGGTTCGACATGCGCGCCAGCAGGTGGTTCACATTGGCCCGCGTCTTGCAGAAGACGATGGCGGTCTGCGCCTCATGGATGCGCAGCAGGTTGAAGATCGCAGGCTCGCGGTCGCGGGCGGTCACGGTATAGGCGCGATAGGCGATGTCGCCGTGCTGGCGCGCCTCGCCCATGGCGGCGATGCGCAGGGCGTCGCGCTGGAAATCGCGGGCCAGCTTTTCGATCGCCGAGGGCACCGTGGCTGAGAACATCAGCGTGCGGCGTTCGACCGGTGCGGCGCCCAGGATGAACTCCAGGTCCTCGCGGAAGCCCAGGTCCAGCATCTCGTCGGCCTCGTCCAGGACGGCGGCGCGCAGGTCCGACAGATCCAGGCTGCCGCGGTCGATATGGTCGCGCAGGCGGCCCGGCGTGCCGACCACGATCTGCGCGCCACGCTGCAGGGCGCGCTTTTCGTTGCGGTAATCCATGCCGCCGACGCAGGTGGCGATCTGCGCGCCGGTCCCGGCATACAGCCATTCCAGCTCGCGCGCGACCTGCAACGCCAGTTCGCGCGTCGGCGCGATGGCCAGCGCCAGCGGCAGCTGACCCTCGATCATGCGCGCGCCGTCCAGCAGATCGGCGCCGATCGCCAGGCCAAAGGCCACGGTCTTGCCCGATCCGGTCTGCGCCGAGACCAGCACGTCGCGGCCCGCAGCCTCCGGCGCCAGAACGGCCGTCTGCACGGAGGTCAGGCTCTCATAGCCCTTGTCGGCCAGCGCCGCCTGAAGGGGCGCCGGGATATTCAGTTCAGTCATGTGATTCGCCAAATGCGGGGACGCCTTGATCGGCATCCGGTGAGCGGCACCCAAAGTCGCTGCGACCGGCCCACCCTGCACCCGCCGCCCCGGACAAGCAGGGCCAAAGGCGGTCTGTTACGCCACCCGCGCGCCAAAGTCCACGCCCAATCACGGCCCGGTCGACGCGGCCTCCTGGCGGGCCGCGATCTCGCGGCGCATGGCGCGACGCACCTCGGCCGCGCGCCAGCGGGCGCGGTCCAGATCGTCCTGCGGATCGGCGGGCGGCACGGGCAGCGGCCTGCCCCGCTCATCGACCGCGACCATGGTGAAATAGCAGGAATTGGTGTGCCGCCGGGTGCCGCGGCGGATATGCTCGGCCTCGACCCGGATGCCGACCTCCATCGACGTGCGTCCGGTATGGTTCACACGGGCGCGGAACGTGACCAGTTCGCCCACATGGATCGCCTCCTTGAAGGTGACCTGATCGACTGACAGGGTGACGGCGTATTCCCCCGACCAGCGCGACGCGCAGGCATAGGCGACGCGGTCCAGCAGCGCCAGTAGGGCTCCGCCATGCACCTTGCCGCTGAAGTTCGCCATGTCCGGCGTCATCAGCACCGTCATCTCCAACCCGCGTCTGTCCATCTTCGGCCCCGTGGCAACCCTGCGCCCGCATCCTGAAACAGCAACGCGGCGCATGCCAGCGCAAATCCGGCCCTTACGGATGAAGCGCCCGATCCTGCGCCAGCATCGCGGCCTGGGGGCGGTTGCGGGCGCCCAGCTTGCGGCACAGGGTCTTGACGTGCAGCTTGATCGTGACCTCCTGGAGGTTCAGATCGTTGGCGATTTCCTTGTTGGACTTGCCTTCGCACAGGCCCGACAGCACCTCTGATTCGCGCTGCGTCAGCCCGTCGGCGGGGCGCGACGGGGCGGCGGCCATCAGGTCATAGGGCGCAAACACGCCGCCCGCGGCGATGAACTGGATCGCCGCGGCCAGCGACTTGGCCGACAGGGTCTTAGGCAGAAAGCCCCGCGCCCCCGCGTCCAAAGCCTGCCGCGCCACCGCCGGAGAGGCAGAGCCTGTCAACATCGCCACAGGCCGCGCGCCCATGGCGGCACGCATCCGCGACAGGCCGTCCAGCCCCGGCATGTCGTAATCAAGCAGCACCAGATCAAAGGGCGCATCATCGGCCACCCGGTCCAGCGCCTCGTGCAGCGAGCTGACGCCCGTGACATCCTCGAACCCTTCGGCGGTCAGAAAGGCGCAGACGGCCTCGCGCACGAGGCTGTGGTCATCGGCAAGCAATATCCTCATGTCATCCTCGCTGCTGTCGGGCGGGCCTCGGGACCGCCCATGCGCCCGCCCATCTTACGGACCGGCGCCCGCCTGTCGACGCGGTTCAGCCTCCGGCACGACCGTTTCGGGCGCATAACTGTCAAGCATTTGCCGAAACTTGCGCAGATCTGCGGCAATCTGACCGCTGGCGCATCCCGCGGTCAGGTCACGTTCCAGCGCGATCAGACCTTGATGCATCTCGGCCAGCCCCAGCACCGCCGCGCTGCCCGCAAGGCGGTGCGCCAGGGCGGCGCCGCCCCCGTCTGACAGCTGGTCCAACCCCTCGCGCAGCTCGGCCACGATACGCTGGCGCAACGACCCCGGATCGCGGCCCGATGCCACAATCAGGGCATCCAGATCATCCGCAGGGGGCGCGGGCCGCAGCCCTTCGATCATCGAGACCAGATCGGCGCGCGACAGCGGCTTGACCAGGGCGCGGTCCATGCCCGCCTCGCGAAAGCGGGCCAGATCTTCGGGCATGGCATGGGCGGTCAGGGCGACGATGGGGCTGTGCCGGTTGGCCCCCTCGGCCCGGATTTGGCGGGCGGCGTCGATGCCGTTCAGGCGGGGCATGCTGATATCCATCAGGATCAGGTCGAACCGCTCATCCTGCGCCATCTGCACGCCGACCAGGCCGTCCTCTGCCTCAAGGACATGGCACCCCTGCCGACGCAGCATCTCCCGGGCGACCAGGCGGTTGATAGCGTTATCCTCGACCAACAGGACCTTGAGATCGCCCGAGGCCACCGGGGCAGGCGCGGGCAGGTCGGGACGCTGTGGCTGGGCCTTGGCTGGCGGCAGATGCAGGCCGACACGGAATGCCGTGCCCTGCCCCGGCTCACTGGCCACGTCGATCTCTCCGCCCATGGCATCGACGAGGCCCTTGACGATGCTGAGACCCAGCCCCGTCCCCTCGACCTTGCGGTCAAAGGTCGACCCAAGGGTGACGAACTCGTCAAAGATGCGGCCCAGATCCTCCTCGGGGATGCCGATGCCGCTGTCGGTCACGCGCAGCTCGATCTGGCCCGGAGGGCCGGTGCGGTCCAGATCGACCCTGATCGTGCCGTTCTCGGTGAACTTGATCGCGTTCCCGACCAGGTTCACGACGATCTGCTCCAGCCGTGCGGCGTCACCCACCACCAGGCCCTGATCCGCCCCCTGACAGTCCAGTGTCAGGCAGTTGCCCGCCGCGCGCGCCTGCGCCTGAAGGCCATCCACCGCCGCCGCCACCACCGCCCGCAGATCCACCGGCGCCGCCGCCAGGACCAGCCGCCCGCCCCGCGCCCGCGACGTGTCCAACACGTCGTTCACATGGCCCAGCAGCATCCGGCCCGAATGCTCCATCGCCTGCAGATACTGGCGCTGGCGGTCGTCCAGCGGGGTCAGGGACAGCAGGTCCAGAAGGCCCAGGATGCCGTTCAGGGGGGTGCGCATCTCATGGCTCATGACGGCGATCATGCGGGTCTTGGCCTGCTCTCCGGCAACGGCGCGGTCGCGGGCCTCGATCATTTCCGCCTCCTCGGCGGCGCGGCGCGACACGTCGCGGACAAAGCCCACCAGCAGCGGCCCATCCTCGCCCTCGGCGACCGAGATCGACACCTCGACCGGGATGATCCTGCCGGATTTGTGCCGCGCGGTCGCCTGGATGATGTCGGGGCCGCCATCGCGCGGGCGGGCGCGCCGGTCGCGCACCTCGGCCAGCAGCGCGCGCACCGCCGCGCGCTGATCGCGGGGGGTCAGCAGATCGACCATGTCGCTGCCCATCGCCTCGGCCGGGGAATAGCCATAGATGCGCTGCGCGGCGGCGTTGAAGCCCAGGATACGCCCATCGGGTCGGGCCACCAGAATGGCGTCGATCGACGCCTCGAACAGCGACTGCATCCGGCTGCCGACGGCTGCGATGCGGCGGTTGCGTGTATCCGCGGCACGCACCATCAGCGACAGGATGACCACGCTGAGGGCCAGCACCAGAAACAGCGGCACGACCAGCAGCGACAGCGTGGTCATGGCCCGGGCCACCCCCTCGCGGCGTTCGGCGGACTTGTCTGCAAAGATGCGCACCCCCTCCAGCGAGACGTGCCGGATTTGCGCAATGCCCGGACCCATCGCTGCGCCCATTACGGGCAGGGCCGCGCGCAGGGTGGCGTCGTCGCCGTCGATCGCCGGGATCTGGGCGTCCAGCATGGCCTGCAGCCCGGCCAGCGCCTCGGCCATGCCGGGCTCATTGCGCAGCCGCTGATAGGTGCGGCCGCTGCGCAGGGTTTGGATGCGCGGATAGAAGATGTCGAAACGACGGCGCAGATCGCGGGCCAGCGCCGGATCACCGGTGGTATCCACCTCCATCAGCAGGATCGCACGCTGCAGGGCCAGGGCCTCGACCTCGGACTGGGCCAGGAACCATTGGGTGCTGTCCGTGGCGGCGGTGCCCATCTCCTCGATCTGGGCGCGGGCATCCTCCTGCAGGGTCCAGACGGTCACCCCCATCGCCAGGATCACCAGCGCAAAGACCGCGGGCAGCAGCCGGACGCAGCATCGCATGCGTGGCACCTGCACATCCCTGCCCACGGCGTCGATCATCTGGACACCGACAGCCGGTCCAGTTGCCAGATGCTGCGGGAATAGACGACCTCGGACTGCAGAGCGGCGTCCGAATCATAGGGATAGACCACCCAGAGCGGCCCCTTGTCGCGCACGGACATGACCTGGCCGTCCACGTGATAGGCCACGATCGGGTATTCGGCGGTGACCTCGTCCACAGGGATCTGGACGGCGTAATCGTTGATGGCGGTGGCGGCGACGACCCCGTCGGTGATGCCCGCATCGTCCAGCAGCGCCTGCAGCGGCACGCCGGTGAAGGTCGGCGACCCTTCGGTCCAGATGGTCGAGGTCGCAAAGCTGACCGCGCCCAAGGCCTCCAAAGCCGCCAGGTCATAGCCGCGGCTGCCCTCGGGCCCCGTGACGGTCAGCATGGGTTCATCCGCCAGGGCGGGGCCGGTCAGGGCCAGCAGCAGGGAGAGGGTCAGTCGCTTCATCGGTAAGCCTCATGATGCAGGGTTTGGACAGCCCCCAGTCTGGCACGCAGACCGTCCCCGGCGGTCGGAGCGTCGCATAGTGTCCTATCCGAAAGGATAGTTTGCCACGGAAAGCTTTCTAAAATCCTAGCGATCGCGGCCCGCTGGAGGGCGTCCTATCCGATCGGATAGGGGCTATCCCTTCGTCGTGATCAGCTGCGCCTTTTGCACCCCGCCACCATGCTTCCGACAGCGGGACCGGCGGGGCGCGATCTGCCACAAGGGGGCAAGACCGCAGCAGGAGTGACGATCATGATCCACCAGCTTCCCCATCAGGCCTTCCGCCCGGCCCTGTCGGTGCGCCCGCTTCCGGTGATCTCGGTCCTGGGGCTGGGCCGGCAGGGGGTGATGACCGCGGCCATGCTGGCCGATCTGGGCCATCATGTCATCGGCGTCGATGTCGATCCCGACCGGGTCGAGATGCTGGCCCAGGGCCGCATCGCCCATATCGAACCCGCCCTGGCGGCGCTGGTCCGTCGCGGCGTCCTGGTGGGGCGCATCCAGGCATCGGACGACATCCTGCCCGCGGTGCTGGCCAGCGACGTGACCATCGTGACCGGCGGCTGCGACATCGCCGAGCCGGGCCAGAGCAGCTGCCACGCCCTGCAGGCCACCGGGCGCACCCTGGGCCAGATCCTGGCGCTGAAGGACGGGTTCCACGTCGTCATGCAGCAGGCGCCGGTCCTGCCGGGCACCATCCGCGGGGTCCTGCAACAGGCGATCCAGCAGGTGTCGGGCCTGACGGCGGGCCGCGATTTCGGCATCTGCCACTGGCCGGCGCGCCCCTCGAACAGCCCCGTCGGAGGAGAGATCCGCATCCCCTCGGGCAATGTGCTGGGGGTCGGCGACCGCCGGACGGCGTTGCGGATCGGCGCGATTCTGGCGCAGCTGGGCGTGCAGCCGACCGTCACCTCGATGGAGGTGGCCGAGATGGCCGGCCATGTCGGCTTTGACGCGCCCGAGGCACCGGGTCGCGACGCCCCGGCCCATCGCGGCGCGCCGATGCTGGACGCGCTGGCGGGCCTGTGCGGGGTTCCGGCCTGATCAGACCGGGATCAGCCGGTCCAGCAGGGCCGGTATTTTCTGACCGACCTTGAAGAACCCCGCCGTGGCCAGCGGCCAGACCGCCGCGTCCCAGTCCCGGCGCGCCTCGGACAGCACGATGCCCTGCGCCGCCAGATGGTGCCGCGCCGCATCCAGCCAGTCCCGCACCGGCCCATGCGTGACAAAGGGCGTCGCGATCTGCGTCACGCCCGCCCGCAGCGCCCACTGCGCCAGGCCCGCGGGGTCCTCCGCCGGCAGCGGATCGGCCCGCATCCCGGCCCGTGCCGCCGCATCCGCCAGCGCGACCGCATCAAAGGCCAGCACCCCCTCCGACACCGCCAGCGGCGATCGCAGATGACCCGCCGACAGCGCGACCGCCGCGCGGATGTCCAAGCCCTGCGGCAGCACATCCCCCGGACAGCAATCGTCATCGGTGATCAGCAGCGCCGTCGGGCGCCCCGGTTCGGGCGGGACGACCCTGCGCAGCGGTTGCGTGGGCGGCAGGCCATCCGGTTCGGTCGCCTCCAGCCCCTGCGTGACGGTGGCCAGATCGCCGGGCGCCGGGGCAAAGCGGCCGCCGGTCAGCCGGGCGATGTTGTCGGCCTGCGCCTCATAGGGCTTGCCGCGCGTGTGCAGGCCCGCCACCCACCGCCAGCTGAGCGTGTTCGACGCCGCATCGCCGTCCAGCAGGTGGCGCAGAAAGAAATCGGCCCCCACCCGCCACGGCAGCCGCAGCGTGAAGATCCAGATCGAGGCGAACCACATCCGCGCGTGGTTGTGCAGATAGCCCGTGGCGACCAGCTCTCGCGACCAGGCATCGAAACAGTCCAGCCCGGTGCGCCCCTCCTGCGCGCGCAGGACCGCATCGCGCAGCGCATCGTCACGCTCCAGCGCCGCCAGATCGGCGCGCAGCCCCCCGCGATAACTATCCCAGACCTGCGGGCGCAGTTCCAGCCAGCCCTTGAAATAGCTGCGCCAGACGACCTCCTGGATGAACTTGGCGGCGCGGTCGGGGCCGTGGGCCGACAGGGCTGTGGCGATCACCTCGGGCTCGGTCAGCAGGCGGCGGCGCAGCCAGGGCGACAGGCCCGACACGTCACGATGCAAGCCAGGCCCGTGATCCATGTTGCGCGCTTGGGCATAGCGCAGGCCCATGCGCGGCTGGAATGCGCGCATCCGCTCCAACCCCGCCGCGCGGGTCGCCGTCAGTTCCATGTCCACCACCCCCTATCCGTTCGCGCGCAGCATATCCCGCGGGCGGGGCGCGGCAACGCGGCGCGGTGTCCCCCCTTGCGGCCCCTGGCGGCGGCGTCTAGGCTGACCGTGCAAACCGTTGGGGTGTCCCGTCACAGGGGCTGAGAGGCGACAGCCAACCCATCGAACCTGATCCGGGTCATACCGGCGGAGGGAACGGTGCAGATGCTTGCGGCCCCATGCCGCCTTTTGTCCCCCCATACGCCCGGTCCCTGCCCCGCCAGCCATGCGGAGGGACGACGTGACTGCACCCATTGCCCTGACCATCGCCGGGTCCGATTCCGGCGGCGGCGCCGGGATCCAGGCGGATCTCAAGACATTCTCGGCGCTTGGCTGCTATGGTGCCAGCGTGGTGACGGCGCTGACCGCGCAGAACACCCGCAGCGTGGCGATGGTCGAACCCGCCAGCCTGGCGATGATCGCGGCGCAGATGCGCGCGGTCTTCGACGATCTGGACGTGCGGGCGGTCAAGCTGGGCATGCTGGGCGGGGCTGACGCGATCCGCACCGTCGCGCAGGGTCTGGAGGGGTGCGGCCTGCCCGTGGTGCTGGACCCGGTGATGGTGGCCAAGTCGGGCGACCGGCTGCTGCCCGATGAGGCGATGGCCGCGCTGCGCGGGCTGCTGCCCCGCGCGACGCTGCTGACCCCGAACCTGCCCGAGGCCGCCTGCCTGCTGGACTGCGCCCCCGCCACGTCCGAGGATCAGATGGCCGACCAGGCTGCGGCGCTGCGCGATCTGGGTGCGGGGGCGGTGCTGATGAAGGGTGGCCATGCCGACGGCCCCGTCTGCACCGACCTGCTGGTCACCGCTGCGGGCGTCACCCGCCTGACCGCACAGCGACAGGTGACGCGCAACACCCACGGCACTGGTTGCACCCTGTCGGCGGCCATCGCGGCGGGCCTGGCGCAGGGCATGGACCTGCACCGGGCGGTTGCGCGGGCGCATCGCTATCTGCAGGGCGCGATCGCGGCGGCCGACGGGCTGGGCGTGGGGTCGGGCCACGGGCCGGTGCATCATTTCCACGCAGTCTGGCCCCCTGTCGGATGTCATCATGGCTGACGTGACCATCATCGGCGCCGGCGTGGCGGGCCTGTTCGCGGCTCATGTCCTGGCCCTGCGCGGGATCACGCCGCGCATCCTGGACCGCAACGGGCCGCCGGGGCCGCATGGCTGTTCCTGGTGGGCGGGCGGCATGCTGGCGCCCCAGTGCGAGGGCGTGACCGCCGAGCCCGTCATCACCCGCTTGGGACAGGACGCGGCGCGGGCCTGGTCCGCCGTCACGCCCGTCACCCATCGCGGCACGCTGGTGGTGGCGCTGGACCGCGACCGGGCGGAGCTGGCGCGCTTTGCCCGCCGCGCGGGCGACCACCAGCCGTGCGACAGCGCCACGCTGGAGCCGGACCTGCCGCCCCGCCCGGGCCTGTTCTTTCCGACAGAGGCGCATCTGGACCCCCGCCGCGCGCTGACCGACCTGCTGGCTTGGCTGGCAGTACGCGGCATCACGGTCGAACGGGCCGAGGCCGATCCGCAGGACATCCCCGGCCCGGTGATCGACGCGCGCGGCCTGTCCGCAGCCCTGCAGGGCCTGCGAGGCGTGCGCGGAGAGATGGCCGTCCTGCACGCCCCCGAGATCACCCTGACGCGCCCGGTCCGCCTGCTGCATCCGCGCCACCCGCTGTATATCGTGCCGCGCGCGGACGGGCTGTTCATGCTGGGCGCAACCCAGATCGAAAGCGCCAGCCGCGCGCCCGTCACGGCACGCTCCGTGCTGGAGCTGCTGTCGGCCGCCTATGCGCTGGACCCGCGTTTTGCCGAAGGCTCGGTCATGGAGCTGGGCACCGACCTGCGCCCGGCCTTCGCCGACAACATCCCCCGCGTGACGGTGCGCGGGCGGGTCCTGCATCTGAACGGGCTGTTCCGCCACGGCTATCTGATGGCCCCCGCGCTGGCGCAACAGGCCGCCGACTATCTGACCGACCGCATCAAGGGAGAACTGATCCATGAGGATTGAGGTCAACGGCACCCCCCGCGACATCGCCGCCACCACGCTGGAGGCCGCCCTGATTGAGCTGGGCTGGCGCGATGCCCGCGTCGCCACCGCGCTGAACGGGGATTTTGTGCCCTCATCGGCCCGCGCGGGCCAGGCGCTGCGCGACGGCGACCGGCTGGAGGTTCTGGCCCCCATGCAGGGAGGATAGGCGATGCGTGATTTCTATGGCGTGACGCTGCCCAACGCGCTGATGCTGGGCACGGCGCAATATCCCTCTCCGGCGGTGCTGGCCGATGCGTTCCGGGCCAGCGGTGCGGGCGTGGCCACCGTGTCGCTGCGCCGCGAGGCGGGTCAGGGCCAGGCCTTCTGGTCGCTGATCCGCGATCTGGGGGTGCGCGTGCTGCCCAACACCGCCGGCTGTCACAGCGCCCGCGAGGCCGTGACCACCGCCCGCATGGCGCGCGAGCTGTTCCAGACCGACTGGATCAAGCTGGAGGTGATCGGGCATGCCGACACGCTGCAGCCCGACCCCTTCGGCCTGCTGGAGGCCGCGACGGTGCTGTGCGCCGAGGGCTTCCAGGTCTTCCCCTACACGACCGAGGACCAGGTCCTGGCCGCGCGCCTGCTGGATGCGGGCTGCAGGGTGCTGATGCCCTGGGGCGCGCCCATCGGGTCGGGTCTGGGGCTGAACAATCGCCACGGGCTGCGCATGCTGCGCGCGGCCTTTCCCGACGTGCCCATGGTGATCGACGCAGGCCTGGGCCTGCCCAGCCATGCGGCGGAGGCGATGGAGATGGGCTTCGACGCCGTCCTGCTGAACAGCGCCGTGGCGCAGGCGGGCGACCCGGTCGCCATGGCCCGCGCCTTTGCCCTGGCGGTGCAGGCGGGCGCGCTGGCCCGCGACGCGGACCCGATGGGCGTGCGCGACATGGGCGTGCCCTCCACCCCCCTGATCGGAAAGGCCTGGTTGTGATGCTGCCGCGATTCTATCCCATCTTTGACGATGCTGCCTGGCTGGCGCGCGCCCTGCCCCTGGGCGTGCGACTGGTCCAGCTGCGGCTCAAGGACCGGGCGCCCGACGATCTGCGCGATCAGGTCCGGCGCGGGCTGGCGCTGGCCCGCGCGCATGGCGCGGCGTTGGTGGTCAACGACCACTGGCAGATCGCCATCGACGAAGGCGCCGACTGGCTGCATCTGGGCCAGGAGGATCTGGACGGGGCCGACCTGCCCGCCATCCGCCGCGCCGGGCTGAGGCTGGGCCTGTCCACGCATGACCACGCCGAACTGGACCGCGCACTGGCGCTGTCGCCCGATTACGTGGCGCTTGGGCCGGTCTGGCCCACAATCCTGAAACAGATGCGCTGGCACGAACAGGGGCTGGACCGCGTCACCGAATGGAAACGGCTGGCGGGCGACGTGCCGCTGGTGGCCATCGGCGGCCTGACCCCCGAACGGGGCGCGCAGGCGCTGGCGGCGGGCGCGGATGTCGTGTCAGCGGTCACCGACATCACCCTGAACCCCGACCCCGAGGGTCGGATGCGCGACTGGCTGGCGGTGACGGCATGAGCCGCTATGCCCGCCAGATGGTCTTACCCCAGATCGGGCCGCAGGGTCAGGACCGGCTGGCGCGGGCGCATCTGCTGGTGGTGGGAGCGGGGGGGCTGGGCTGTCCGGCGCTGCACTATCTGGCGGCGGCGGGCGTAGGGCGCATCACCCTGGCCGACCCCGATTGCATCGACCAGACGAACCTTCACCGCCAGCCGCTCTATCGCACTGACCAGATCGGCCAGCCCAAGGCGCAGGCCGCCGCCGCCGCCCTGGCCGCCCTGAACCCCGACGTGCTGGTGACCCCCGTTACCGACTGGCTGACCCCGGCCAATGCCCCCGCGCTGGTGGCCGGGGCCGATCTGGTGCTGGACTGCGCCGACAGCTTTGCGGTCAGCCTGACCCTGTCGGATGCCTGCGTGGCGGCGGGGCGGCCGCTGATCACCGGATCGGCGCTGGCCCTGTCGGGCTATGCGGCGGGCTGCTGCGGCGGGGCGCCCAGCCTGCGCGCGGTGTTCCCCGACCTGCCGCTGCAGGCCACCAGCTGCGCCAGCGCGGGCGTTCTGGGGCCGGTCGTGGGCATGATCGGCGCGCTGCAGGCGCAGATGGCGCTGGCCGTGGTGCTGGGGCTGGACCCGCAGCCCCTGGGGCGGCTGGTCAGCTGGGATGCGGGCAGCTGGCGGATGGGCGGGTTCCGCTTTGACCGCGCACCCGAGCCCGCGCACCCCCTGCCCTTCATCGCCTTTGGCCAGGTCCGCCCCGACGATCTGCTGATCGACCTGCGGACCGAAGCCGACCCCGTCATGGGCGCGCGCCACCTGCCCCCCGACCGCATCGCCGAACTGGACCCCGGCCCCGCACCGCGCGTGGTGCTGGCCTGCCGCACCGGGCTGCGCGCGCAGAATGCGGGCCAGCTGCTGCAATCCCGCTGGCCGGGGGACATCGCCCTGCTGGCCCTGACCGATGATGACCTGAAAGGACGCCCATGAAGACCCTGACCCTGTCGCTGGCGCTGCTGGCCCTGCCCGCCCATGCCGACACAGAACTGACCGTGATGCTGGACTGGTTCGTGAACCCCGACCACGCCCCCATCGTGCTGGCCCAGGAGCTGGGCTATTTTGCCGACGCCGGTCTAGCCGTGCAGGTGGTGACGCCTGCGGACCCCAACGATCCGCCGCGCATGGTGGCGGCCGGGCGCGCCGATCTGGCCGTCAGCTATCAGCCGCAGCTGCACCTGTCGCGCCATCAGGGCCTGCCCGTCACCCAGGTCGGAACGTTGGTCGAGACGCCGCTGACCTGCCTGGTGGTGCTGGCGGACAGCGGCATCGACACCCCGGCTGATCTGGCGGGCCGCCGCGTGGGATTCGCGGTCGCGGGCGTGCAGGAGGTGATGCTGGACGCCATGCTGGCCGATGGCGGGCTGGCCCCGGACGACGTGGAACAGATCAACATCGGCTGGTCGATCGCGCCGGCGCTGATGTCGGGACAGGTCGATGGGGTGATCGGCGCGTTCCGCAATTTCGAGCTGAACCAGCTGCGGCTGGAGGGGTTCGAGGGTCGCTGCCTCTACCCTGAGGCCCACGGCATCCCCGCCTATGATGAGCTGATCTATCTGGCCGACCCCGCCCGCATGGACCCCGCCGCCATCAGCGCGTTCCTGGAGGCCACCGAACGGGCGACGGCCTTCATCAAGAACGACCCCGATGCCGCCTGGCAGGCGTTTTCCGCCACCGCCGCCGAATTGCGCACCCCCCTGAACGAGGCCGCCTGGCACGACACCTGGCCCCGTTTCGCCAGCCGCCCCGCGGCGCTGGATGCGGGCCGCATCCAGCGGTTCGAGGCGTTCCTGGCCGACCGCGGCGCGACGTCCGGCGGGCTGCCGCTGTCCGACCTGGCCATCGACGTGAACGCCCCATGAGCGCCCCGGATTACGGTCGCGCCTTTGCGCTGTGGCGGCAGGCGGCGGACCCCCATTGGGACGCCTATGTCGGCCACGCCTTCGTGCGTCAGCTGGCGGGGGGAACCCTGCCCCGCGAGAACTTCCTGCATTACCTGCAGCAGGATTACGTGTTCCTGCTGCATTTCGCGCGGTCCTGGGCGCTGGTCTTTGCCAAATCGGACCGGATGTCGGAAATGGCGCTGGCCTCCTCCATCGCGCACGGGTTGCTGAACGGAGAGATGCCGCTGCATGTCGAGATCTGCGGCCGCGAGGGGATATCCGAGGACGCCCTGCAGCAGACCCCGGAATCGCCCGCCAACATGGCCTATACGCGCTTCGTGCAGGCCACCGGCTATGCGGGCGACATGCTGGACCTGCTGGCGGCGTTGGCGCCCTGCGTCTTCGGCTATGGCGAGATCGGGCTGATCCATAAGGACAGCGGCGGGCCTTACGGCGAATGGACCGCGACTTATGGCGGGGCCGATTACCAGCGGGTCTGCCACGATGTCGGCGCGCTGATCGACGGCGCGCTGGAGGCGCGGCTTGGCCCCGACTGGCCCTCCCTGCCCCGGGCCGAGACGCTGGCGCGGCACTTTACCCAGGCCACCCGGCTGGAGGTCGGGTTCTGGCAGATGGGCCTGGACCGGACATGATCCGCGTCTTCGGCGATCTGTGGCTGGAGGACCGCCCCCTGGCGCGCGGGCTGGACCTGACCTGCGCGCCGGGGACCTGGACGGGCATCCTGGGCGCGTCGGGGGTGGGCAAGTCGACCCTGGGGCGGATCGTGGCGGGCCTGCCCGTTCCGGCCCGCCTGCAGGGGACCGCCGATGTCTCAGGCGCCGTCACGCTGATGGGGCAGCAGGATCAGCTGCTGCCTTGGGCCAGCGCGCTGGACAATGTCACCATCGGTGCGCGGCTGCGCGGCCAGCCCCCCGACCGGGATCGGGCCCGCTCCCTGCTGGCGGAACTGGGTCTGGCCGGGCTTGAGGGCCGCCGCCCCGCGCATCTGTCGGGCGGCCAGCGCCAGCGCGTGGCCCTGGCCCGCACCCTGATCGAGAATCGCCCCGTCATCGTCCTGGACGAGCCCTTCTCGGCGCTGGATGCGGGCACGCGGGCGCAGATGCAGGACCTGGCAGCGCGTCATCTGGCGGGGCGGACGGTGATCCTGATCACCCATGACCCGCTGGAGGCCGCGCGCCTGTGCCACCGTGCCGTCCTGATCACCCCCGCGGGCAGCCGCGCCTTGCCCCTGCCCGCCACCGCGCCGCCCCGCGCGTTGGACGACCCGGCGGTGCTGGCCGCGCAGGCGGCGCTGTTCGCGACATTGGTTCGGCCATGCGCGGTGTGAGCCTGGCGCTGGTGCCGCTGATCGCGCTGGCCCTGTGGCAGGGGGTGGTCTGGGCTGCGGGCGTGCCGCCCTTCATCCTGCCGGGGCCGTTGCGGGTCGCGCAGGCGCTGGCGAGCAATGCCGCGATGCTGGCAGAACAGGCGCGGTTCACGCTGGCCAATCTGGCGATGGGGATGAGTGCCGGGATCGTGCTGGGGGTCGTGACCGCGATCAACCTGGCGCTGTCGCCCGCCGCGCGCTGGCTGATGCGGCCGATGCTGGTGGCCGCGCAGGCGGTGCCGGTCTTTGCACTGGCCCCGGTCCTGACGCTGTGGCTGGGCTACGGCGCGCCCAGCAAGGTGGTGATGGTGGCGCTGGTGGTCTATTTCCCGGTGGCCTCGGTGCTGTTCGACGCGCTGATGCGCCCGCCGCCCGCGCTGGCCGATCTGGCGCGCGCGATGGGGGCGCGACCGTGGCGCGATCTGGTGCTGATCCGGCTGCCCCATGCGCTGCCCGCGCTTGGATCGGGGCTGCGGCTGGCGGCGGTACAGGCGCCCTTTGCGGTGATCGTGGGGGAATGGGTCGGCTCCAGCCGGGGCTTGGGGCATCTGATGCTGATGGCCAACGGGCGCGGCCAGACCGACCTGATGTTCGCCGCACTCGCCCTGCTGGCGGCGATGGGACTGGCGCTGTTCGCCTTGGCGGGCGCGGTGCAGCGCCTGACGGAACGGGGCCGCGGCTGAACCGCGGCCCCTTATGCGTCACCAGGAGGTGATGACCGCGCCTTCGTATTTCTCGTCGATGAAGGCCTTGACCTCGGGCGACTGATAGGCATCGACCAGGGTCTGGACCCAAGGCTCGGCCTCGCGGCCTTCCTGCACGACCAGGATGTTGACATAGGGGCTGTCGGCCTTTTCCATCGCGATGGAATCGCCACGCGGCGACAGGCCCGAGGCCAGCGCATAGTTCGTGTTGATGATCGCGATATCGGCATCGGCCAGCGTGCGGGGCAGCTGCGCCGCGTCCAGCTCCAGGAACCGCAGCCCCTTGGGGTTGTCGGCGATGTCCAGCGGGCTGGGGACCAGGCCCGTGCCCTCGGTCAGGGTGATGATCCCCAGATCCTGCAGGATCAGCAGCGCGCGCCCGCCATTGGTCGGGTCATTGGGGATCGCGACCTGCGCGCCCTCGGGCAGATCGGCCAGATCCTCGATGCGGTCGGAATAGACGCCCATCGGCGTGGTGATCGTGGTGCCGACCTCGACCAGGCCAAAGCCGCGGTCGTTCATCTGGTTCTCCAGATAGGGGCGGTG
This sequence comes from Paracoccus sp. SCN 68-21, assembly GCF_001724535.1. Lineage (NCBI taxonomy): Bacteria > Pseudomonadati > Pseudomonadota > Alphaproteobacteria > Rhodobacterales > Paracoccaceae > Paracoccus > Paracoccus sp. SCN 68-21. The sequence goes on from NZ_MEES01000033.1 coordinate 33,112, forward strand.
CTGAAAGCTGTTGGCATCCAGATCGCCATCGGCCAGCGCCTGGTTCGGCACGACATAATCGGAAAATTCGATGACCTCGATGTTCAGGCCCAGGGGGGCGGCGACCTCGGCCACCTTCTCCATGATCTCGCCATGTTCGCCGGGAGAGACGCCGACGGTGATGTCCTCGGCCATGGCGGCGGTGGACAGGGCGATGGCGGAAACGAAAGTTGTCAGACGCAGCATGGGATTTGTCCTTTCTTGTCTGCGGAAAATTCAGGCGCCGCGGTTGCGGGGCGCGCGGCGATCGACGCGGGCCGCGATCCATTCGCCAAGCGACTGGACCAGCTGCACCAGCACGATCAGGATGACGACGACGGCGGCCATGACCTCGGGCATGAAGCGCTGGTATCCATAGCGGATGCCCAGATCGCCCAGGCCCTGCCCGCCGACCGCGCCGACCATCGCGGAATAGCCGATCAGGCTGACCACGGCCAGGGTCAGGCCCAGGGTGATGCCGGGCAGCGCCTCGGGGATCAGCACCTTGCGGATGATCTGGAACGGCGTGGCGCCCATGGCGCGGGCGGCCTCGATCAGGCCCTGATCCACCTCGCGGATGGCGTTCTCGACCAGGCGCGCGATGAAGGGGACCGCGGCCAGGGTCAGCGGCACGATGGCCGCGTTCGTCCCGATCGAGGTGCCGACCACCGCCCGCGTGAAGGGGATGATCGCCACCACCAGGATGATGAACGGCACCGAGCGCGTGGCATTCACCACCAGCCCCAGCACCTTGTTGATCCACGGCGCGGACAACAGCTCGCCTCGCTGCGACGTGGCAAGGAACACGCCCAGAGGCAGCCCGCCCAACGTGCCCAGGATCGCCGAGATGGCGACCATGTACAGCGTCTGCATCGTGGCGTCCCACAGGATCGGGATCAGGTTAGCGGACATGGCCCAGCACCTCCGTGGTCAGACCGTGTTGGCTCAGGAAGGCGCGGGCCTGATCGCCCCGGTCATGGGGGACGGAAATCAGCAGATTGCCGAAGGGCTTGGTGCCGATCTCCTCAATGGTGCCGCCCAGGATGTTGGCGCTGATGCCCAGATCGGTCGCCAGCCGCGCCAGCATCGGGTCGGTCGCATGCGCGCCCGCGAATGTCACGCGGATCACCTGATCGCCCGGCGGATCGGCCTGCAGCCGCGCCGCGACGAAGGCGGGCAGCGTGGCCCCGGTCACGCCCGACAGGAACCGCCGGGTGGTGGCGTGCTGGGGCCGGGCAAAGATGTCATAGGTGGCCCCGGATTCCACGATGCGCCCGGCCTCGATCACCGCCATGTGGCTGGCGATGTCGCGCAGCACCGCCATTTCGTGCGTGATCAGCAGGACGGTCAGCCCCAAATCGCGGTTGATCTGCGCCAGCAGGTCCAGGACGGTCTGCGTGGTCTCGGGGTCCAGCGCGCTGGTCGCCTCGTCGGACAGCAGGACCTTGGGGCCGGTGGCCAGGGCGCGGGCGATGCCCACACGCTGTTTCTGCCCGCCCGACAGCTCTGCCGGATAGCGGTCGGCCAGCGGGCCCAGGCCCACCTGGTCGATCAGCTGGTCGACGCGGGCGCGGATCTGGGCGCGCGGCGTGCCTGCGACCTCCAGCGGCAGGGCCACGTTGCCGCGCACGGTGCGCGAGGCCAGCAGGTTGAAGTGCTGAAAGATCATCCCAACGTCGCGCCTGATCGCGCGCAGCGCCCCGCCCCGGGCCGCGCCCACGTCATGGCCCGCGACGATCACCCGCCCCTCGGTCGGCCGCTCCAGCCCGTTGACCATGCGCAGCAGGGTCGACTTGCCCGCGCCGGACCGGCCGATGACGCCGGTGATGCTGCCCGTGGGCACGTCCAGCGTGACATCGGCCAGCGCCGTCACCTGGCCGCCCGCCTTGGGATAGGCCTTGCCCACGCCCTGGAATGAGATCGCCGCGCCCTGCGCCGTGCCGGTCATGATGCGTCCCCGAATGGCCTGTCGAAAGTCAGGGCGCGGTCCTGCCCGAAAGCGCCGCCGGGCGAAACGCCCGTTCGCCCCGCCCCGCGCCGGAAGGAACGGCGCGCAGGGGCGGCGGGGCCGCGCGGAACAGGGGGGCGGCGCGCCCCCGGCGGGGCGGAATGGGCGTCCTTATCGCGCGCCGGTCATTCGGCGGCGTCGGGCAGGCCGCGCGCCAGCAGCGCAGTCAGGATGCCGCGCAGCATGTCGGGGCGGAACGGCTTTTCGATCAGCGGCGCATGGTCAAAGCCCTGCGGCAGATGTTCGCGCCCATAGCCCGAGACAAAGCAGAACGGCACCGACAGGCCGTCCAGCACCTGCGCGACCTCGTCCACCGGTTCTCCCTTGAGATTGCCGTCCAGCAGCACCAGGTCGATCCCGCCGGCCTGCGCGGCGGCGACGGCGTCGGCCACGGTGCGGGCGATGCCGGTGATGGTGGCGCCCGCATCCTCCAGCTCATAGCGCAGGTCCAGCGCGACCAGCGGCTCGTCCTCGACCAGCAGGATGCGCGAACCTTCCAGCGTGGCGGGGCGGCGCGGACCGTCGGCCACCGGCGCGACATCGGGGCTGGGCGGTCCGGCCAGCCGCGTCACCCCCTCGGCCAGGCGGATGGTCCAGACGACGCCCTCGGGCCGCCAGTCGGCCAGCGCGGCCGAAGCGTCCCCGCCCCCCGCGGCCCCGATCAGCGTGGTGCCAAAGCCGCTGCGTTCGGGGGGAGTGACGGGGGGGCCGCCGGTCTCGCGCCAGGTCAGCTCCAGGCAGGGGCCGTCCAGCCGCCAGGACAGCGCGATCCGTCCCTGCGGCACCGACAGCGCCCCGTATTTCGCGGCATTGGTGCCCAGTTCGTGCAGGGTCAGCGCCAGGCGCAGCATGGTGTCGGGCGACAGCTCGACCGGGGGTCCGTCGCGGCGCAGCCGGTCGCCGTCCAGCGTACCCGAGCTGATCTGGTCGTCGATCAGCTGGTCCAGCGGCGCGCAGGCCCAGGTCGCATCCGACAGGATCGAATGCGCGCGGGCCAGCGCCTGCAACCGGCCGCCAAAGCTGACCTCGAAATCGGCCAGGCTGCCCGATTGACGCAGGCTTTGGCGGGCGATGGCCTGCACGTTGGCCAGCGTGTTCTTGATGCGGTGGTTCAGCTCGCCGATCAGCAGGGCGCGGACCTCTTCGGATTGCTTGCGTTCGGTGATGTCCTGGACCTGCAGGGACAACGACTGCCGCCCCGCCCCCTCGGACAGGACCGAGCCATAGACCTCGCAGCAGATCGGGCCGATATCGGCGTGATCCAGGCTGATCTCGGCGGAAAAGCGCGGCGCGCCCTCCTGCTGGCTGTCCAGCCAGCCGGTCAGAAGCGCGGCCCCCTGCTCGTCCAGCCAGCCCGCCGCGACCGCCGTCATGCCCAGCAGATCGCCCGCGGGGCGGCCGAACATGCGCTCCGCGCCCTTGGACCAGCTGCGCACGCACAGGTTGCTGTCCAGCGTGACGAAGGCCAGCGGCGAATTGTCGGCATGCGCCTTGAGCTGCGCCATCACGCGGTCGCGGTGGCGGGCGATGTCCTGCATCTCGTCGCGCTGCCGCTCCAGCTCCTTGGCCTGGCGGCCGATGCGAAAGAACACCTCGGCCTTGGATTTCAGCACCACCGGGTCGATCGGCTTGAAGATATAGTCGACCGCGCCCGCCTCATAGCCGCGGAACCGGCGCGCCTCGTCCATCTCGGCGGCGGTGACGAAGATGATCGGCACGCCCCGCGTGCGTTCGGTCGACCGCATCAGCTCGGCCAGCTCATAGCCGTCCGTTTCGGGCATCTGCACGTCCAGAAAGGCCAGCGCATAGTCGTGGCGCAGCATCAGCTCCAGCGCCTCGGCCGCAGATTGGGCGCTGTCCACGATCAGCCCGTCGCGGCGCAGCAGCGCCTCCAGCGCCATGATGTTCTGGGCGGTGTCGTCGACGATCAGGAAACGGATGGGTCTGTCAGGCATTGTCTGTCCCTAGGGCTGCGGTGCGGCGCCAGATCCGGTCAGGTTCCGCAAAGGCGGCGAAGGCCGTGGCGTGGGTGGAAAAACGCAGGGTCTCGTGAGAGCCGAGGCCCAGGAACCCGCCGCGGGCCAAGGCCTCGGCGAACAGGCCCACGGCCCGGTCCTGGAGGGTGTTGTCGAAATAGATCAGCACGTTGCGGCAGGAAATCAGATGAACCTCGGAGAACACCTGGTCGGTCGCCAGGTTGTGTTCCGTAAACACCGTGCGCGAGCGCAGCCGCCGGTCAAAGGCCGCGCGCCCATAGGCGGCGGTGTAGTAATCCGACAGCGACCCGCGCCCGCCCGACCGCTGATAGTTCTGCGAAAAGACCGGCAGGCGGGCGATGTCATAGACCCCGGCCTCGGCCCGGTTCAGGGCGCGGCGGTTGATCTCGGTCGCATAGAACAGGGTGCGGTCGAACAGCCCCTCCTCCTGGAACAGGATGGCCAGCGAATACAGCTCCTCTCCGTCGGCGCAGCCCGCCACCCAGACCTTGAGCGAGGGGAAGGTCGACAGATGCGGCAGCACCTCGCGGCGCAGCGCCAAATAGTAATCCGGGTCGCGGAACAGCTCGCTGACCTGCACCGTCATTGCGTCGATGATGTCGGGCAGCACGCTTGGGTCATGCAGAAGGCGGCCCTGCACCTCGGACAGGGTGGCGCAATCCAGCCGCTCGCGGGCCAGATCGGCCCGCCGCGCCAGGGAACTGCGCGAATAGGACCGGAAATCATAGTGATACCGCCGGTTCAGCGCCTCCAGGAACAGGTCCAGCTCGATCGACTCGGGGGGACGCAGGGGGATGGGCTCAACGCTCATCTGGGCATCCAGACGCGGGTCAGCGACAGCAGCTTGTCCACGTCCAGCGGCTTGGGAAGATAGTCGTTGGCGCCTGCCGCCAGGCACTGGTTCTGATCCTCGGCCATGGCCTTGGCGGTCAGCATGATGATGGGCAGCGTCTTCCAGCGGTCGATCTTGCGGATCTCTCGCGTGGCGGTCAGGCCGTCCATCTCGGGCATCATCACGTCCATCAGGACCAGATCCACCTTGGGCGCGGCCCCGTCATTGATGCGCCCCAGGGCCTCCAGCGCCTCGCGGCCGTTGCGCGCGATCTGGACGGTCGCGCCATGCGGCTCGAACACGCCGGTCAGGGCATAGACGTTGCGGATGTCATCCTCGACCACCAGGATGCGGCGGCCCTCCAGCTGGGCGTCGCGATTGAGCGAGGCCGCCAGCATCTCGCGCTGCTTGTCGGGCAGGTCGCTGACCACCTGATGCAGAAACAAGGTGACCTCGTTGATCAGGCGCTCGGGCGATTTCGCGCCCTTGATGATGATCGATTTCGAATAGCGGCGCAGGCGCTGTTCCTCGGCCTCGGACAGGGCGCGGGCGGTATAGACGATGACCGGCGGAAAGGACGCCGTCCCGTCCTGGTCCAGCCGCTCCAGCACGTCGAACCCCGACGCATCGGGCAGCGTCATGTCCAGCACGATGCAATCGACCGTCTGCGTGCGGCAGATCTCCAGCGCGGCGGCGGCGGTGCCCGCGCCCACCGTCTCGACCTCGTCGCTGGACAAGAGCGCCTTGAGGCCCAGCATCTGCGCGGGGTCGTCCTCGACGATCAGCACCCGCCGCAGGCGCTGCTCCAGCCGCGATTCCAGGTTGCGGATCGCGGTCGCCAGATGGTCACGCTGGACCGGCTTCATCATATAGCTGATCGCCCCCTGGGCCAGCGCCTCCTGGGTGTAGTCGTCGGCCGAGACCATGTGCACGGGGATGTGGCGCGTGGTGGTGTCGCGTTTCAGCCGGTCCAGCGCGGACAGGCCGGAATGGTCGGGCAGGCCCACATCCATCACGATGGCATGCGGCAGGAAATGCCGCGCCGCGCGCACCGCGTCATCGGCGCGCCCCACGCAGACGCAGCGGAACCCCAGCTCCTGCGCCAGACCGTAAAGAACCTGCGCAAAGGCCGGGTCATCCTCCACGACCAGCATCACCCGCTCTCCGGGGGCGATGCGGGCGCGGTCGTCGGTCAGGCCGGGCAGCGCGTCCAGCATCAGCGCGCTGTCCTCTGCCGGGGCGGGCAGGGCTGCGGGCGCGGCAGCACGGCGCGCCGGGGCGGGCGACTGCCGCGCGGGCGTCGCGGGCAGCGTCAGCGTGAAGGTGCTGCCCTTGCCCGGCTGGCTGGACAGCGAGATGCGCCCGCCCAGCAGATCGGCCAGCTCACGAGAGATCGACAGCCCCAGCCCCGTCCCCCCGAACCGGCGCGAGATCGTGCCGTCGGCCTGGCGGAACGCCTCGAACACGGCCTCCTGCTGCGTGGTGTCGATGCCGATGCCGCTATCCTCGACCGCAAAGTCGATACCCTGCGGGGCGGGCGTCACATGCAGCGTCACATGCCCCTTTTCGGTGAATTTCAGCGCGTTCGAGATGAAGTTGCGCAGCACCTGCTCCAGCCGCTGGCGGTCGGTCTCGAAGGGGACGGCGGCGGGGGCCACGCGGGCCTGCAGGGTCAACCCCTTCTGGCGGGCCTGCGCCTCGAAGGCGCGCACCACCTTGTCGGCCAGCGCCTGCGGGTCGACCGTGTCGCGCGACAGCTCCAGCTTGCCCGACTCGATCTTGGACAGGTCCAGGATGTCGTTGATCAGCGCCAGCAGATCCTTGCCCGAGGATTCGATGGTCTCGGCCCACCGGACCTGCTCCTCGGTCAGGGTGCGACCGCGGTTCTCGGACAGCAGGCGCGACATGATCAGCAGCGCGTTCAGGGGGGTGCGCAGCTCGTGGCTCATGTTGGCGACGAATTCGGACTTGTAGCGGCTCTCGCGGGCCAGCTCCTCGGCCTGATCCTCCAGCATGCGGCGCGACCGGGCCAGGGCGTCGCGTTGCTCCTCCAGCTCCTGGGTCTGGCCCTCCAGCTGGGTGTTCTGGCTCTCCAGCTCGGCCTGCTGGGCCTCCAGGCGACGCTGGCTGTCCTGCAGGGCGCGGGTCTGCTCCTCCAACTCCTCGTTCGAGGCGGCCAGCTCCTCGCCATGGGCGCGCAGTTCCTCGGCCTGGTGGCGGGTCTCCTCCAGCAGGTCGCGCAGCTGCTGGCGATACTGGGCCGACCGCAGCGCGATGCCCAGATTGTCGCCCATCCGCTCGAACAGGTCCAGCACGCGCGGACAGGCAGGGCCGTCCAGCCCGAATTCCAGCACGCCGTTGACCGCCTGCCCATCGCGCATCGGCACGATCAGCGCATGGGGCGTGCGCCCGCGCGCCAGCCCCGTGGCCCAGCCCAAGGCCTGATCGGGTGCCAGCGAAAGCTGCAGCATGCGCCCCTCGGTGACGGCGCGGCCCAGATGGCCCTGTTCGGCATCGGTGCGGTCCGCCAGCGTGGTGCCATCCGTGCCCCATTGCGCCAGCAGTTGATGCCCCTGCCCGTCACGGGCATAGACCACCGCCGCCCGCGCGCCGATCCGCTCGGCCAGAACCTGCAGCATCTGGCGACCCAGACGGTCGGCCGACATCTCGCCCTGCAACGCGCGCGACACGGCGACCTGCGCGCCGGTGATCCAGTCGTTGTCCGTCAGGCGTCGACGGTTCAGGATCAGGCTGCGCCCGATCAGCCCCAGACACAGATAGACCAGCCCCGCCAGCCCGCGATTGATCGCGGCGACCGTCGGGTCGATGCCGGCATTGTCCTTCTGGAAGGCCATGACCATCGCCAGGCACACGGCGACGGCCGTCACCACCGGCAGGGCCGGCCAGCGCCCGAACATCGCCAGGGCCAGCGGCAGGATGTAGATCAGCCAGACCGCCGTCCCCAGGGGAACCATCATGTCCAGCAGGAAAACACCGCAAAGGGCGGCCGCGATGACGACCGGTATGGTCACGTCTAGGGTCTTGGGCACGGAGTCTCCTGGCGGGCGAAGGTCACTGATGAACTCGACGGTACCGTCGAACGCCCGGCGATGAGAATTTGTTCAACGGGACGTGATTGATTTTTGAATGATCGTCGCCGAACGGTGGAACCCGACCCTCGGCGCGGACCCGCCATAGCGAAACCACGCGCCCCTGTCGAGAGGGCAGACCCACCGTCACCCGGTGCCCCCCGCCTGCTCACCGCGCGCGCGGCGGCCAGATCCGCCGCCAGATGCCGTCGCGCCGGATCAGCGCGTGGTTAAGCGCCGCCGCGACATGCAGCGCCAGCACCGCGATCAGCGCCCAGCCCGCCGCCTGGTGCAGGCTGCTGGCCGCATCGGCCAGCGCCTTTGATCGCGGGATCAGCGCGGGCAGGCCCATGGCGTCCAGCGCCTCGATGGGAAAGCTGCCCGCCCGGACCCGGACATAGCCAGACAGCGGCATCACCACCATCAGCGCATAAAGCGCGCCATGCGACAGCCCCGCCGCGCGCCGCTGCCAGGGGGGCATGGCCGCGGGCAAGGGCGCGGGCGGATGGGTCAGCCGCCACACCAGCCGCAGCGCGACCAGCACGATCAGCAGGCTGCCCACGTTCTTGTGAAACAGATACAGCGCGTCGCCCAAGGCGCGTTCCAGCCCCGGGCGGACCATCAGCAAACCGACCGCGATCATCGGCACGATCAGCGCCGCCACCAGCCAGTGCAGCACGCGCGCCGTCGTGCCATAGCCCCTGGCCGGGTCCGTGGGTCGGTCCGTCATGCGCAGCCCCTCCTGTTTTCACACGATAGCGGGATGGCGCAACGGGACAAGCCCCCGCGATGTCCGCTTGACGCGTCATACCCCTGTCATATGTTCAGCCGATGCAGATATCGCGCCCCGAGCTTGCCGCACCCCGGCCCGTCCCCCGAACCCGCCCCCTGCCCGAGGGGATGATCCTGGCCCTGCCCGCAGGCCTGGCGCTGAACCTGGGGGTCGGAGTGCTGGTCCTGGGCCAGGGCACCGGCGCGCTGGTCGCGGGGGGGGCCTATCTGGCGGGCGCCGTGCTGGTCTGCGTGGCGATGCGCAAGCACTACCCGCACACCAGGCTGGGCGCGTGCAATGCCGTGACGCTGATGCGGCTGGCGCTGACCGCCGCGTTGATCGCGCCGCTGGTCGGCGGACAGGCGGCGGGCTGGGCGGTGGCGGCGATCGCCACGATATCGCTGACGCTGGACGGGGTGGACGGTTATCTGGCGCGGCGCAGCGGGCTGTGTTCCGATTTCGGCGGCCGCTTCGACATGGAGGTCGACGCGGCCCTGGCCCTGGTGCTGGCGCTGCACGCCCTGTCGGGCAGTCCCGTGGGCTTTGAGGTGCTGATCCTGGGGGTCATGCGCTATCTGTTCGTGGGCGCCGGGCTGATCTGGCCTTGGATCATGGCGCCCCTGCCGGTCAGCTACTGGCGCAAGGGGGTCTGCGTGCTGCAGCTGGCGACGCTGATCGCGCTGCAGATCCCCCTGATGCCGCAGGATCTGGGGATCATGCTGGCGCGGGTGGCCTCGGTCGCGCTGATCTGGTCCTTTGCGCGCGACGTCGTGTGGCTGGGGCGCAACCGGTGATCCGCCGCGCGCTGACCGTCGCCGCCGCCCTGGCGGTCCTGCATGCGCTGATCGCGCTGCCGCCGCGCCCCGACCAGCTGGGCTGGCTGGCCTGGGCGCGCCCCACGCCTGAACTGGCGGTCCTGCTGCTGCTGGCGCTGGCCGTGGGGCGCGGCCTTGCGGGGACCGTGCTGCGGCTGGCGGTGACGGCGGTGCTGGGGCTGGTCAGCGTCCTCAAGGTCGCCGATCTGGCCATGCTGGAGAGCTTGGGCCGACGCTTCAACCCGGTGGCGGACCTGCCGCTGATCGACGCCTCGGTCCGGCTGATCGCGGGCAGCATCGGTGTGCCGGCGGCCACGGCGGCGGTCGTGGGCGCGGTTCTGGCCACCCTGCTGATCGCGGTGTCGCTGTGGTGGGCGATGGGCGTCCTGCTGCGGCTGGCGCCGGCGCGCATCGGCCTGCGCGGGGTGGCGCTGGCCTGCGGGGTGCTGGCGCTGGCGGCGATGGCCACCGTGCCGCGCCACGGCATCGCGGCGTTTGCGCCTGCCACGGCCAGCTTTGCCATCGACCGGACCCAGCTGGCCAACCGCACCATCACCGAACTGCGCCGGTTCCGAGAGATGGCGCTGGTCGATGACACGGCGGGCCTGGCCGATCCCTTGGGGCTGATCGACCGCGACGTGCTGATCATCTATCTGGAGAGCTATGGCCGGTCCAGTTTCGACACGCCGATCTTTGCCGATCTGCACCTGCCCACCCTGCGCGCGGCCCAGACCGTGCTGGAGGCGCGGGGCCTGGCCATGGCGTCGGGGTTCATGACCTCTCCGACCCATGGCGGGCAAAGCTGGCTGGCGCATGGCACGCTGTCCAACGGGCTGTGGATCAACGACCAGACCCGCTATCAGGCGGCGCTGGCCAGTGGGCGGCAGACGCTGTTCCACCGCGCGGCGCAGGCGGGGTTCCGCACCGCCGCCGTCATGCCCGCCATCGTCCGCCCCTGGCCCGAGGCATCCACCATGGGCTTCCAGCGCATCCTGGCCGCCCCCGATCTGGGCTATCGCGGGCTGCCCTTCAACTGGGTCACCATGCCCGACCAGTTCACCCTGGCCGCCACCGACCGGCTGCTGCGCGACGGCAGCGACCCGCGTCGTCTGTTCGCCCAGATCGCCCTGATCTCGTCCCACGCGCCCTGGACGCCGGTGCCACGGATGCTGGACTGGGACCAGCTGGGCGACGGCACCGTCTTCAACGAGATGGCGCAGGAGGGCGACCCCCCCAACGTGCTGTGGCGCGACCGCGACCGGGTGCGCGAACATTACCGCGACACCATCGACTATACGCTGCAGGCGGTGCTGGATTACGCCGCGCGCCAGGGCGACACGCCGCCCTTGATGCTGCTGGTGGGCGATCACCAGGCCGCCAGCAGCATCGGGCTGGACGACCGTCGGCAGGTGCCGATGCATGTGATCGGGCCACCGCATCTGGTCGAACGCACCCTGGGCTGGGGGCTGACGCCGGGTCTGATTCCCGACCCGGCCAGCCCGGTCATCGACATGGAACGCCTGCGCGACATGTTTTTGCGCAACTTTACCGGGGGCGCGGACGTAGCTCCTGCATGACAAAGTTTCGCGCCGTGCAAATTCTGGTCGCCCTTGGGGTGATGTCTCTGTTGTGGTTCGGCCTGGACGGCCAGCAGGCGCTGCGCCTGCTGGCGCGGGCTGATCCGATGTGGCTGGGGGCGGCGATGCTGGCGCTGACGGCGCAGACGGTGCTGTCGGCGCTGCGATGGCGGCTGACCGCGCGGCAGCTGGACCAGTCGATCCCGCTGACCCATGCCATCGGCGAATACTACCTGGCCCAGGTGGTCAACCAGTCGCTGCCGGGGGGCGTTCTGGGCGATGCGGGCCGCGCCGTGCGGGCGCGCCATCAGGCGGGCCTGCGCCGCGCCGGCGCCGCCGTCGCGATCGAGCGTCTGGCCGGTCAGGTCGCGCTGTTTCTGGTGCTGGCCTCCGGTGCGCTGGCGGTGACGGTGCTGCCGGGCGTGCTGGCCCTGCCCAACTGGGTGCTGGGGCTGATCGGGACGCTGCTGGCCGGAGGGTTGGTCGTGGTGGTGGCCCTGGGCGGCGCGGGGCAGCTGCCCGGTCGTGCGGGCACCGCCGCGCGCGATCTGCGCGGCGCGCTGCGCGTCACGCTGCTGGCGCCCGGTGCGCTGCCGCGGCAGGCGGCGCTGAACCTGGCGATCACGGCGGCGAACCTGGCGGCCTTCGCCTTTTGCGCCCGCGCCACCGGCACCGCGCTGTCGGTGACAGAAACTGCCGTGCTGGTGCCGCTGATCCTGCTGACCATGATCCTGCCGCTGACCGTCAGTGGCTGGGGCCTGCGCGAAGGGGCCGCGGCGGGCCTGTTCCCCCTGGTCGGCGCCAGCGCGCAGGCCGGGCTGGCGGCCAGCCTGGCCTTTGGGCTGATGTTTCTGGCCAGCACCCTGCCCGGCCTGCTGGTCCTGCTGGCGCAGCGCCACGACCGGCGCGCGCCCGTTCCCGTCCCCGTTTCCGCAACAACCGCACAGGCCGACCCGTGACCGACCCCCGCACCCTGGCCTTTGCGCTGCCCGGCGACATCACCACGCTGACCGGCGGCTATATCTATGACCGCCGCCTGGTCGAGGGGCTGCTCGCCCAGGGCCGCAGCGTCCGAGTCATCGCCCTGTCCGAAGCCTTTCCGACCCCCGACGCCGCGCAAATGACCCAGGCTCTGGACGCGCTGCAGGCCCTGCCCGCCGATCAGCCGGTGATCATCGACGGGCTGGCCTTTGGCGCGCTGGACCCCCAGGGCGTGGCCGCCATCCGCGCGCCCATCGTCGCAATGATCCACCATCCCCTGGCGCAGGAAAGCGCCCTGCCCGCCGATCTGGCCGATCATCTGTGGCGGACGGAACGCGCGAATCTGGCCCATGCCCGCCACATCCTGGTGCCCAGCCCGCATACCCGCCAGATGCTGATCGACCGCTATGACGTGGCCCCCGCCCGGATCACGGTGGCGCGCCCCGGCACCGACCGCCAGCCGATCCCGCCCGCGCCCGCGCCGGTCGATCCGCCGCTGATCCTGTCGGTGGGCATCTTGCATCCGCGCAAGGGGCATGACGTGCTGATCGCGGCGCTGGCGCGGCTGGCGGATCTGGACTGGCAGGCGGTGATCGTGGGCAACCCCTGGGACGCGGCGCATGTGACCGACCTGCAGGCGCAGATCGCGGCCTCGGGGCTGTCCGCGCGGCTGGAGCTGGCGGGCCGGGTCGAGGCGGACCGCCTGGCGCAGCTCTATCGCCGCGCCTCGGTTTTTGCGCTGGCGACGCGCTACGAAGGATACGGCATCGTCTTTGACGAGGCGCTGTCGCATGGGCTGCCCATCGTCAGCACCCGGACGGGCGCAGTGCCCGACACGGTGCCCGCCGATGCGGGTCTGCTGGTGGCGCCGGACGACGCACCCGCCCTGGCCCAGGCCCTGCGCCGGATGCTGAGCGACCCCCAGGACCGCGCCGCCCGCGCCGCCGCCGCCGCCCGCGCCGGCGCCGCCCTGCCCGGCTGGCCCGACACCGCGGAGATCGCAGGCGAGGTTCTGGACGGGCTGATCTGACAGATCGCTGGAAAACCTGGCTCTGGACCCGGTTTTCGGAGCATGACTCATCCTTGGCACGACAATGGCGGGGGTGACGATACGCGAGGCGGACAAGACGGCCGCACCGCCGTTCAGCCATGCCCCCCCCCTGAAAGCACGCGTTCCTGCGAGGCACCCGGCGCGCGCAGGGTCCGGCGGGTGGTCAATGATGCGCTGGACAGTCGCGATGCAGAGTTCGAGTGGCTCCACGCGCCCCTTGGTCGCGCCTCGATCGCGCCGCAGCGGCTGATCCGGGCCAGCCTTATCCCAAAGTTTTGCGACCGAAGCTTTGGTAGCTGACCGGCGTTGTTGCAAAACTCGGCGTGCCGCGGGATTCACGCGGCTGGCCTGGTAGGGTAAGCGCTTCGGCATGAGCAAACCTGAGGCTGCGCGCTACCGCA